>NZ_LQIH01000026.1:0-45088 GCF_001499835.1 Mycolicibacterium novocastrense | reverse complement strand
GGACCAGCTTGGCCATCGCGACGCACACCACCGACCGCGACCCCCCTATGCGCAGCAGGGGTCTTACTACGCGCCGCCCCAACAGCGCCCCACCAACTGGTGGGCCATCGTCTCGCTCATCTTCGGGCTGCTCGGAGGCGTTCTGATCAGCGTCGTCTGCGGCGTCGTCGGGTTGAAGAAGGCCAGGGAGGGCCAGGGCGGCCGCGGCTTGGCGATCGCCGGCTTGGTGCTGTCGGCGCTGTGGGTGGCAGTGGCCGTCATCGCCCTGCTGGTGTACTTCCTCATCGGCAACGGCACGGTGACCGCGACCGACGTCAAGCAGGGCGACTGCCTGGCCGAGATTCCGGCCAATACGCGGGTGCTGACCGTGAAGACGGTCGGATGTGACGAGACCCACGCAGGTGAGGTCTTCGCGGTCCTCCAGATGCCCGACGGCGACTTTCCCGGCCAGGCGGCAATCGACGCCTACGCCGAGAAGTGCAGCCCTGAACTGGCCGCATACGCGCCGGACGCCATGACGGACAGTTCCGTTCAGCTGTATGTGCTCTACCCCACGGCCGAAACCTGGGAGCAGGGTGACCGGGCCGTGACCTGCATTGCGACGCTCGATCCGCCGAGGAACGGCTCGCTAAAGGGCTGACGCCTCCCCGATACTGCCTGTTGGCTGCGGTACCGTTTTTCCTATGACTTCGGAACTACTCGACGCCGTCATCGTGGGCGCGGGTTTCGGGGGGATCGGCGCGGCCATCCAGCTCAAGCGGATGGGATATCAGGATTTCGTCATCCTCGATCGCGAGGAGGACCTGGGCGGCACCTGGCACGTCAACCGTTACCCCGGGTTGGCGGTCGATGTGCCGACGACCACGTACTCGTATTACTTCGAGCCCAACCCGAACTGGTCGCGGCTGTACTCGACCGGTGACGAGATCAAGCAGTACGCGGCTGACGTCGCCGACAAGTACGACGTGCGTCGGCACATGCGGTTCAACACGCTCGTCGAAGGCGCCTGCTGGGACGAGGAAGCCGAGGTGTGGCGGGTCACGCTGGCCGGCGGCGAGACGCTGTCGGCGCGCTACCTCATCACGGCCACCGGGTTCCTGTCGCAACCACACACACCCGACATTCCGGGTATCGAGAGTTTCGCCGGCAGGATCATGCACACCACCGCGTGGGACCACACCTACGACCTCGTTAACCGTCGGATCGCGATCATCGGAACCGGCGCGACCGCGGTGCAACTGATTCCGGAACTGGCGAAGAAGGCGGCCGACCTGACCGTCTACCAGCGAACGCCGGTCTGGGTGGTACCCCGGCTCGACTTCCCGATCCCCGCGCCTGTCAAGCGACTGTTCGCCCGGATTCCGTTGACTCAGCGCGCACTTCGGGCGATCACCGACGTGATCTACGAGTTCTTCCTTTTCGTCGGGCTGCGCCACCGACAGCTTTTATTCCGCCGCCTCAACATCGCGGCATCCGACGTGGCCAAGATGCACCGGTTCTTCTCCGTGCGCGATCGCGCGCTTCGCAAGCAGTTGACCCCCGACTACGACTTTGGCTGCAAACGTCCGACGTTCTCCAACAACTACAACCGCGCATTCACCAAACCCAATGTGCACCTCCAGACTTCGGGGATCGAACACATCGAACCCGACGGTGTTGTCGCCGCCGACGGGACGAAGACCCAGATCGACACGCTCATCCTGGCGACGGGCTTCGACCTGTGGGAGGCCAACTTCCCGGCGATCGAGATCATCGGACGCAAAGGGCGCAACCTGGGAAAGTGGTGGCGCGACACGAGATTCCAGGCTTATCAGGGCGTCACGGTGCCCTACTTCCCCAACTATCTGAGTCTGGCGAGTCCTTATGCGTTCCTCGGGCTGAACTTCTTCAACACCGTGGAATATCAGATGCGTCATATGGATCGGCTGTTCGGCGAGATGAAGCGCCGGGGCGCAACGGTATTCGAGGTCACCGAGGAAGCCAACGCCCGCTACCTCGACCGGATGACCAAGCTGATGGGCAACTCGGTGTTCATGGCCGGCAACTGCGCGGATTCACGGTCGTACTATTTCGACCCCAACGGCGAGGCCACGTTGCTGCAGCCGGTATCCACCCGCAGAGCCATCAGAGAGGCGTCACAGTATCCTCTGAGCGACTATCGGATTGCGTGATCAGAGAGGAACCCCGGCTGTGTCACTTCAGGAATCGAGCAGCGGTTCGCGCGCGGCCACGTTGGCCGGCCTGGGCCTGGCCGGGGTCGGGCTCAGCCACTTCGTCAAGCCGGAGCTGTTCGAATCGATGACGGTGCAGGCGTTCCCGCGCAACACCCGCCAGTTCATCTATGTCAACGGCGGTATCGAGACGGCGCTGGGACTCGGACTGGCCGCCCGTAAGACCCGCAAACTCGCGGTCGTGGGCACCCTCGGCTACCTCGCCTACTTGGCGGGCAACGTCGCGCGTAACCGGTAGCGGCCCAACAGCGTCACGTCCAGCATCCGCTGCAGAATCGCCCGGTTCTGCGGCGAGTTCGCGTACCGCATCAGCCGGCCCAGGTCGATCACCAACGCCATGGCCGCGTGCACGGCGAACCTGGCCTGGCTCGGCGTCCATTCCGGGCGCACGGCGACCACCAACTCCACGACCGATTCGACAGTGGTGCGCTGCATGTTTCGCAAGATCTTCTGGTCCGTCGGCGACATGTGCAGCCGTTCGGAGTAGTAGACGTAGTCCAGCTCGGGATGCGCGAACGACCTGGCCACATACGCGTCGATGATCGCGGCAAGGGCGTCCTCGGGGTCGGCCTTGGCAGCGGTGATCGCTGTCAGCTCGTCGGAGAGCCGGTCGGCCGCGCGTCGGAAGACGGCGGCCAGGATGTCGCTCTTGCCCGCGAAATAGCGGTAGATGCCCGATGCCGGCATGCCGACCGCCGCGGCGATGTCCTCCATCCCCGTGTCGCGGTACCCGTTGGTGTTGAACAAGCGCATGGACTCGTTGAGCAGCGCTTCATATCGCGACGGCTCGACGGCGGTGGGGACCGGTGCGACCGGCTGCTCGGTGACGTCGTCGCCATCTGGCAGCTCGGTGGCGGCAAGCGTTTCGGCGAGATCGGACAGCAGCGCCCGCACCTGGCCGGCGGGCAGCTTCGCCCGGTGGTCGACGATGCTGCCGGTGACCGACAGGACCGCGATGGACAACGTCCACCGTTGATGCGACGTCAGATCCGGACGCATCGCGCAGATGGGGCGCTGGATCCGGCGGTTGACGGTGCGCATCTGCGCGATCAGGGACGCTTGATCGTCGCCCCGCAGATATCGCGCCTCCCAGCGATACAGCCCGCCGGACTCCCGGTTCGCCATCGCGGTCTCGATGAGCGCCGTGGCCACCCGGTGTAGTTCCAGTCCAGGGTCCTCGAGATCGCTGTCGTCGATGAACGCGGTCGCATCCACCAGCTGCTGTCCCAGATTGAGCACCGCATCGCGGAACAGGTCGTATTTACCCGCGTAGTGCCGGTAGAGGGCGGCCGCCGAGATCCCGACCCGCGATGCGATCGACTCCATGCTCACGCCGTAGAAGCCCAGGGTGCTGAACGCCTCGGCGGATGCCCGGGCGATCTGGGCCTTACGGTCCTTCGGCCGGCGCCGGACCGCGTCACCGCTCGCCGGCCGAGTGCGCGACATGGCAGACACGATATCGGACCGAGCTCGGCCGTACCGGTCCAGTACCGCTGCCGGTAATCGCGCGAACTTGTCAGAGCATGCAGAATGGCGATTAACATAAATGATGTGTTCGGCGCGCTCCGCAAGCTTCTGGGCTTTCAGGTCACGATCGGGGAGTTGATCACGGTGGCGCTCGTGCTGGGCACCCCGTACCTGCTGGTCGGCGTGTTCTGGTCGACCACCCATACCGATCACCTGCAGGGGATGACCGGTGCCGACCTGGTCATTTCGTATCTGGGCTCGATCGCCTCATGGCCGGTGCTGCTGTTTGCTGACGTATGCATGACATGAACGGGGGAACACTTTGTCCGACCACCACCATCGTCTCGCCTGGACCGGGATCATTGCCGCCGTCGTATTGGGCGCGGCCCTGCTGGCGATGAACTTCCCGGTGTTCCTGGACAGCTACGACCAGTACGGCTGGCAAGTCAAGTGTGGGACGGGATACCTCACCGACATGACCCAGGCGGCCGCGGCAGGCAGCGACACCAACTACGTCGAGCAGTGTGAGTCCGCCCTGCTGATGCGACGGCTGTGGACGGTCCCGCTGGCCCTGCTCGGCGGTGCCGGTCTGCTCGTGGCGCTGGTGGCCTCGGCGACGACCTCCGCCCGGGAGTCGTTGGCGCGGCACCACAACAACGCCTGATCTAGCATTCCGGCGTGAGCACGCCGGCCGGCCCCGCGCTGCCGCGCCGGCTGGGCACCTTCGACGCGGTCGTCATCGGGCTGGGCTCGATGCTGGGCGCGGGCATCTTCGTCGCGGTCGGGCCGGCCGCCGCGGCGGCCGGTTCTGGACTGCTGATCGGCCTGGCGGTCGCCGCCGTGGTGGCCTACTGCAACGCCACCTCGTCCGCCCGGCTGGCCGCGCGTTACCCCGAGTCCGGCGGAACCTATGTCTACGGGCGTGAGCGGCTCGGTCGGTTCTGGGGTTACACCGCGGGGTGGAGCTTCATCGTCGGCAAGACCGCATCGTGCGCGGCGATGGCGCTCACGGTCGGCTACTACGTGTGGCCCGAGGCCGCCCGTGGAATCGCGGTCGGGGCGGTCGCTGCGCTGACCGCACTGAACTACGCGGGTATCCGCAAATCGGCAATGCTGACCCGCGTCATCGTCGCCGTGGTACTGGCCGTGCTGGGCACCGTGGTGGTCACCGTGCTGGGTTTCGGGGACGTCGAATGGACCCGCCTGTCGGTCGACGCCGACGCCTCCGTCGCCGGCGTCCTGCAGGCCGCCGGATTGTTGTTCTTCGCGTTCGCGGGCTATGCGCGGATCGCGACACTGGGCGAAGAGGTCCGCGACCCCGCCCGCACCATCCCCCGCGCCATACCCTTGGCTCTGGCCATCACGCTCGTGGTGTATGCGCTCGTCGCCGCCGCTGTCATCACCGAATTGGGTACGGCGGCAACGGCTTCAGCAGCCGCACCGCTTGCCGACGCGGTGGCTGCGGCCGGCTTTGCCGCTCTGGAGCCCGTCGTGCGGGCCGGCGCCGCGGTGGCCGCGCTCGGGTCGCTGCTGGCGCTCATCCTCGGGGTGTCGCGTACGACGCTGGCGATGGCGCGCGACCGCCACCTGCCGCACATCCTGGCGCGCGTCCACCCGAGGTTCGGCAGCCCGCACCGCGCCGAGGTCGTCGTCGGCGTCCTCGTGGCCACTCTGGCGGCCACCGTGGATGTCCGCACCGCGATCGGATTCTCGTCGTTCACCGTGCTCGTCTACTACGCGATCGCCAACGCCTCGGCGTGGACACTCGGCCGCCGAATGGTCCCCGCGGTCGGGCTGACCGGATGTGTGGTGCTGGCGTTCCTGCTTCCGGTGCCGTCAGTGCTGGCCGGCGCTTGCGTGGTGCTCGCGGGCGCGCTGGCCTACCGTCTTAGACCGTGATCGAGCTGACCTGGAAGCGCGTCGACGCCGACACCGGCGATGACTTCGTCGTCGCACCCGACGAACGTCTCGGGTGGGGCCGGACGATCGGGCTCGGCGCCCAGCATGTCGTGGCCATGTTCGGCGCCACCTTCCTGGTCCCCGTCCTCACCGGCTTCCCGCCGGCGACGACGCTGTTGTTCTCGGGTGTCGGAACGGTGCTGTTCCTAATCATCACGGGCAATCGGTTGCCCAGCTACCTGGGGTCGAGCTTCTCGGTGATCGCACCGGTCACCGCTGCGGTCGCCTCGCACGGAACGGGCAGCGCCCTGGGCGGTCTCGTGGCGGTGGGCCTCGCGTTGGTGGCGATCGGCGGCGTCGTCCACCTGGTCGGCACGCGCTGGCTCGACCTGACACTTCCCCCGGTGGTCACCGGCGCGATCGTCGCGCTGATCGGCTTCAACCTGGCGCCCTCGGCCAAGGCCAACTTCGAGCAGGGTCCGGTGGTCGGACTCGTCACCCTGGTGCTCCTGGTGGCTACGCTCGCGTTCTTCCGCGGCATCATCGGCCGATTGGCCATCTTCCTGGCCGTCCTCGCCGGATACGTTCTCGCGCTGATGCTCGGCGAGATCGACACCGCGCCGATCGCCGCCGCTCCGTGGCTCGGTCTGCCCGAGTTCCAGACCCCGGCGTTCAGCCTCGCGGTGTTGCCGATGTTCCTGCCGGCGGTGATCGCCTTGGTCGCCGAGAACATCGGGCACGTGAAATCGGTCGGCCAGATGACCGACACCGATGTCGACCCCGTGATGGGCCGCGCGTTGGCCGCCGACGGCGTGGCCACCACGCTGGCCGGTTTCGGCGGCGGATCTGCGACCACCACCTACGCCGAGAACATCGGTGTGATGGCGGCAACGCGGGTGTATTCCACCGCGGCGTACTGGGTTGCCGGCGCTGTCGCAATTCTGCTCTCGCTGTGCCCGAAGGTCGGCGCGGTGATCTCGGCGATCCCCGCCGGCGTGCTCGGCGGCGCGACCGTGGTGCTCTACGGTCTGGTCGGTGTGCTGGGGGTCCGGATCTGGCTGACCAACCGCGTCGACTTCTCCCGGCCGATCAATCAGATGACCGCGGCCATACCGCTGATCATCGGAATCGCCGACTTCACTTGGCACGCAGGCACATTGACGTTCACCGGAATCGCGTTGGGTTCGATAGCCGCGCTGGTGGTCTATCACGGTATGCGGCTGTTGGGACTCCGCCAGGCTAGCGAGCGGCCCGCTGCCGTTGGTCCGGGGGCGGAACACCGTTGACGCCGTCTACCGAGGCCGCATAGCTCGCGACCGCGTAGGCGACCGCGGGCCCCAGAACCGACAGCGCATCCCGGTTGACGTTCTCGACGGTGTCGCGCTTGGTGCGGTAGTTCGGGTCGAAGGGGACACCCGCCCGGCCGCCCCAAAGGCGGGCCTGTATCTCGCTTTTGCGCTGGGACGAACCAGCTGTCAGACCGCCGACCGGCACTCCTGCGGTGAGAAACGGGTAATAGTCGGTGAATTCGCTCAATGGCATGTCCGCGGGGCGCACCCCCGCCGTGTTGAGGTAGCCGGCCAGCATCCGCTCGATACCGGCCGAACCCACGGGTACCGACTGTGCGGGGATCGCCGGGTTGGGTGTAGCGGACTGGTCACCGTCATAGGTGAAGTAGCCAGCGTTGGGCGAACCGAGCATGTCGAAGCCCAGATACAGTGCGATGTCGCGGAGTTCGTCGGGCGAAAGTCCCTGCACATACCTCGTCGGTCCGGCCAGCCCGTTCTCCTCCGAGGCCCAGAACACGAAGCGCACGGCGTTGGTGATCGGTGGCTGCGAACCCAGTGCCGCCGCTGTCTCGAGCAACGCCGCGATGCCGGTCCCGTCGTCGTTGATCCCCGGACTCGCCACCGAGCTGTCCAAATGCGCGCCCGCCAGCACGACGTTGCGCGCATCGCCGGTCTTGGTCTGCGCCACGAGATTTCGGGTCTTCTTCATGACCGGTTTGCGGTCCAGTACGAGGCGTACAGGTGCCGAGGTTCGCCGCAGTGCGGCGTCGGCCTCGCGGCCGATGACCCCGACGGGCACGGTCAGGTCCTGGTAGTAGCCGGGCGTGAACAGACCCGCCGGACTTCCGCTGCCACCCGGCGAGCTGACGACCAGCAGGCCAACGGCGCCCTCCGACACGGCAGCGTTCTGTTTGGCGACCACCGAGCACCCCGTGTCGTCGACGACGGCGATCGCGCCCCGCACCGACGCGCCGTCGTAGTCGGCGGTCCGGCAACCGGCCGGCTTGGTCGGCCGAAGCGTCACGGCGTTCAGCCCGCCCCGCGGCGTGGTGATCAGGAGAGAAGCTTGATCGACAGGATATTCGCGCCCGCTGACCCGCATCGACGGGTTGCCACCCTGACTGCGATCGAGCAGTTCGAACTCGGGAGTCTGGACGTCGAAACCCGTGTCGCGCAGGAACTGCGCGACGTAATCGACGGTGGCGTCGTACCCCGGCTTGCCGTTGGCGCGGTTACCGCCGTTGGTGTCGGCGATCTGCTGCAGTTTCTGCAGGTGGGTGTACATCCCGTCGGCGGTGACCTTGTCCGCTACCTCCTGCGGCGACGGCGGTGCCGGCTCCGGGGCCGCGCACGAGGTCAGCGCTCCGACGACGCCGAGGACGACTGCGACAACGACTCCCGCGCGGGCCGCCCCTGTCCTCATGACGCGAGTGGGTGACGTACGCGCAAATCGCGCGTGGGAATTCCGTTCGGCCCACCCTGGTCCTGAGCGTAAATTCCGATTGCGTAGGACACGCCCGCTCCATGTATGCCCAATGCGGTGCGGTCGATGTGCTCGAGGGTGTCCGATTCCTTGTGGTAGTTGGGGTCGAACGGCTGACCCGCCTCACCGCCCCACAGTTCGGCTTGTTCGGGGGTCATCTTGGCCTCGGCGCCCGAGAAGGTGCCACCCGCCGGGATGCCTGCAAGGGTGAACGCGTCGTAGTCGGAGCGACCGTCGAAGCTGGTGTCTTCGGCCGGTTTTCCGGCCGCGTCGAGGTAGTCCACCAGCGTGCGTTCCACGCCCGCCGCCCCTTCCGGCACCCGGGTGATCGCGCCTTCCTCGTCGGGCGGGAGGGATTGGTTCCCGTCATAGGTGAAGTAGCCGGGGTTCGGCGAGCCGACCATGTCGAAGTTCAGGTAGAGCGAGATGTCCTTGAGGGCATCGACATCCAACGACTCCAGATAGTTGTTCGATCCGAACAACCCGACCTCCTCCGCACCCCAGAAACCGAACCGTACCGCGTTCTGGACGTTCGGGGAACCGCCCAACTGCACCGCGGACTCCAGCACGGCCGCCACGCCGGAGGCGTTGTCGTTGATGCCAGGGCCCTCCGGGACGCTGTCCAGATGTGCACCGGCCATCACGACGTTTGCGGTGTCGCCCGTTCTGGTCTGGGCGATGACGTTGCGGGTCTGCTCCTTACGCACACCCGCGTTGAGCTTGAGGGTGACGTCACGTGGTTCGGCGCGTAGCCGGTCGCCCTCGGTCTTGGTGATGCTGACAACCGGGATGCTCGCCTCGGTGTCCTCCCCGAGCGTGCCGCCCATCTCGTCGTTGTCCTCGTTGTTGGCCACTATCAGCGCCACCGCACCGCGTTCAGCGGCAGCCTGTTCTTTGTCCGAGAATTGGCACGTGCCACGGTCGACGAGCACGACGGCGCCCTTGACGGGTAAGCCGTCGTAGTCGGACACGGTGCATCCCGGAGAGTCCTCGACGCGGGCGGGCACCAGCGGGCCCGACACACCATCCGGCGGCGTGCCGATCGTGAAGTTCAGCGGTCTGGCCTTGACCGCGGCGCCGCCGACGGTCAGTGCGGGTTCGTCGGCGAACGGCAGGCGCACCTCGAACTCCGGTGTCTGTACGTCGAAACCCTTGTCGCGCAGGATGTTAGCCACGTAGTCGACGCTGGCGTCGTAACCCGGGGTGCCGAGTGCACGATTGCCGCCGTTGTCGTCGGCGATCTCCTGCAATCGCACCAGATGCTGGTACATCGCGTCGGCGGAGGTGCGCTGCGCGAGCGCCCCGGCGAAGTCCACGGCGGCCGGCGACACCCCGGCCTGTGTGGTGGGCGGCTGCACCGCCGGTCGCTCCTCGTCACGGCCGCAGCCCCCGAGCGCGATGACGCCGACAGAGATCAGGGCGATTGTCTTCGACAGCTTTGTGTGCCTCATTGCTCACTACGTTAGCGTCGCCCGGGCGCCGGCCCGTCCAGCTGCGCCGCAATGATGTCGGCAACGGCGCGCATGCCCGCGGCGTTCGGGTGCAGCGGCGCGGGTCTGCCCGGTAACGGCAGCCCGAACCGGGTCGTCCACGGTTCGGCCGACCAGGCGTGGTGCGGGCGGCTGTGCTCGGCGGCCTGCACGAGTCCGCATCCGGTGGCCGCCGCCGCCTCCGCGGTGAGCCGTTCCAGCGTGTCGGCGACGTGGCGGCCGGTCGCGACGTCGGTGTCGGACAACGGTGGTGCCGGCACACCCGGCGGTGGTAGCAGCGTGAGGTAATCGACGAACAGCACCGTCGCGCGCGGTGCGCGGGCCCGCACCGTCCGGCCGACCTCCTCCAGTGCCACCGCGACCTCTGTCAACGCGTCCTCGCGCGCCCGCGGGTCGAGCTGCGCGCGCAGCACCTTCCCGAGCAGCGGCAGCCGGCGGGCGATTCGTGGCAGGCCGGCGGCGAACAACATCGGCACGTAGCCGACGTCGTTGCCGCCGATGGTCACCGTCACCAGCTCTTCAGATCCGGTCAGAGCCGAGATCTGCGGCGGCGCACCGTGTTGCGGTTCGGACAGCACGTTCGCGGTGGTCGCGCCGGAGTATGTCGCGTCGACGAGGTCGAGATTCAGCCTGGCGGCCACCAGATGCGGATAGTTGCGCGTCGACCGGCCGGCCGCCCAGGGCGCACCATCGGCGCGGGGTCCGATCCCGGGACCCGCTGCCATCGAACTGCCCAGCGCGACATAGCGACTCATCGGGACGGGCTGGATGCCTGCGCCCAGAACCGCTTCGGGATACGGCCGGCCTGCCGGGCCAGACGACCCGCTGTGACCGCGGCGGCCATCGCTGCCGCCATAGTCGGCGGGTCGGCGGCGCGTGTCACGGCGGTGGCCAAAAGCACGGCGTCACAGCCCAACTCCATCGCCATCGCGGCGTCGCTGGCGGTGCCGATGCCCGCATCGAGCACCACCGGCACCGAAGCGGCCTCGACGATCATCTCGATGTTGTGCGGGTTGGCGATTCCCAGTCCCGTTCCGATCGGCGAACCCAGCGGCATCACCGCCGCGCACCCGATGTCCTCGAGCCGGCGTGCGAGCACCGGATCGTCGTTGGTGTACGGCAACACCGTGAAACCGTCGTCGACCAATTGCTCGGCCGCCCGGACCAGTTCGACGGCGTCGGGCAGCAGCGTGCGCTCGTCGGCGATGACCTCCAGTTTCACCCAGTCGGTGTGCAGCGCCTCGCGGGCGAGTTGCGCCGTCATCACCGCCTCGGCCGCCCCGCGGCATCCCGCGGTGTTCGGCAAGGGGGTGATGCCCAGCCGGTCGAGCAACTCGAGCACGCCGGTGCCGCCGTCGGCGTCGACGCGCCGCATCGCCACCGTCGTCAGCTCGGTGCCCGATGCGACAAGCGCCTCTTCGAGCACGGCGAGATTCGCCGCGCCTCCGGTGCCGAGGATGAGCCGCGAACCGAACTCGCGACCCGCGATGGTCAACTTCGTGACCGATGCTCCGCCCGCGCGCAGGGTGCCGGGGCTAGCCACCCTGCACCGCCGTCACCACCTCCACGCGAGCACCATCCGAAAGCGCGGTGTCCCAGTCCGATTTCGGCAGCACCGACCAGTCGACGGCGACCGCGATGCCCTTCTCCGGAAAGCCGAGACGCTCCAGCAGCGCGGCGACCGTCGTCGAGGCGTCCACTTCCACCGCTTCGTCGTTGACCAGTACCTTCATTGTGTCGCTCCAATCGTGACATCGAGTTCGGCCGCGATCCGTTCGGCCGTCCAGGGCGCGAGAAGAAAGCCGTTGCGCCCGTGGCCCGCCGCGACCAGTGTGCGCTCGTCGAGGCGTTCGACGAGCGGTAATCCGTCCGGTGTCATCGGCCGCAAGCCTGCCGCGCATTCGGCGAGTTCGTACTCGCCCAGCGCAGGCATCACCGCGCAGGCGTCGTCGAGAAGTTCCCGAACTCCCGTCACCGCGGGCGCGGTATCGCGGCCGTGTTCGTACTGCGTCGCGCCGACGACGACGCCGTCGGCACGTGGAACCAGGTACACCTGCCTGCCGTGCACCCTGGCCCGAATGACCCGCTGCGGCACCGGCATGCAGCCGCGGCGCCACCGCAACCGCAACACCTCACCCTTGACCGGCCGGATGGGCAGGTCGGGCCACAGCGTCGGGGCGTCGATACCGTTCGCGATCACCACGGCATCCGCCTGCACCTCGGCGAGTTCGGACACGGGGGGCGCCCACTGCACACCAAGCCCTTCACACGACACGGCCAGGGCTCGCACCAGCAGCCGATTGTCAACGGCCAGTTCGGTTTCGGCGCGAAACCCATGCCGGATGCCCTGGGCGAGCAGCGGTTCGATATCGCGGGCCGACGTCGTGGCCGTCACCGGATGCCCTTGGGCCGCAAGCCACTCGCCCACTGTCTTGAGGTCGCTCGAATCTGCGCGGTCGACGGCGACCACCAGCGATTCGCGTGCCGTGACCACATCCTCGGGCAGCCCGTCGAGAAAGCCACCGTGCCACAGGTGCAGCGACTCCAGGCCGAGCTGCAGCAGCTTCTCCTCACCGGGCCAGCCCTCGCTGTGGGGTGCGAGCATGCCGCCGGCGACCCACGACGCGCCGCGCTCGTCGGTGCGGTGCACTCGGACGTCCCAGCCGGCACTCAGCGCACGCCGCGCGACGGCCAATCCGATGACGCCGCCGCCGATCACGGCCAGGCTTGCTGCGGTCAACTTCCCTCCCTTCGCCGGCATGACCCGGATCAGGTGCGACGGTAAGGGCAGGTTCGAATGCCCACTCTCAGTCCCCGTTCCCGGGACTCCCGCGTTCGTCAACCCACAGTACCCGCTGGTTAGGCCCCCAACGACGAGCCGCTAGCGTCGCGGTGTGCACCAACCTCGAGAACGCCTGGCCAGCGCGTCGCTGTACCTGTGCACCGACGCCCGGCGCGAGCGCGGCGACCTCGCGGAGTTCGCCGAAGCCGCCCTCGCCGGAGGGGTCGACCTCATCCAGCTGCGCGACAAGGGTTCGCCGGGCGAACAGCGGTTCGGCCCCTTGGAGGCACGCCAGGAACTCGAGGCCCTCGAGGTGCTCGCCGACGCGGCCCGGCGCTACGGCGCGCTGCTGGCCGTCAACGACCGCGCCGACATCGCGCTGGCCGCCGGCGCCGACGTGCTTCACCTGGGCCAGGATGACCTTCCGCTGGCGGTGGCGCGCGGCATCGTCGGCGAGGGGCCGGTGATCGGGCGGTCCACCCACGACGTCGACCAGGTCGCGGCGGCGGTGGACGAGGCCGTCGACTACTTCTGCGTCGGCCCGTGCTGGCCCACCCCGACCAAACCCGGCCGCGCTGCGCCCGGGCTGGAGCTGGTCCGGCACACCGCCCAGCTCGGTACGGCCAAGCCGTGGTTCGCGATCGGCGGAATCGACGCCGACCGGTTACCCCAGGTGCTGGACGCAGGCGCGCGACGCGTCGTCGTGGTGCGGGCGATCACGGCGGCCGAGGACCCTGGTGCGGCGGCCTCGTCTTTGAAGGTGGCTTTGCAGGCGGCGCTCAGAGCTGGGGGTTGACCAGGAGCGGGATCGACGTGAACTCGTCGCGCAACCGCTGCCAGCTGGCGGCGAATCCCGGGTGCAGCGGCAGGGTGGCGACGTCGTCGACGGCCACCCAGCGCAACTCCGCGCTCTCCCGGTTCGGCACGGTGGGCAGCATCTCCTGTGCGTCGGCGATCACCGTGCTGTAGCTCCAACTGACCCCGTCGCCCGCGACGATCTTGGTCTGCACCACCTTGCGCACGGTCAACTGCTCGGCTGGCAGCCCCGCTTCCTCATGGGCCTCCCGGATGGCCGCCTGCTCCGCGGTCTCGTGGCTGTCGCGCGCCCCGCCGGGCAGACCCCACGTGTCGCCCTGGTGGCTCCAGGCCGCCCGGTGCTGGAGCAGCACCACCGGGGTGCCGTCGTGGCCGGGGGCCCGCAGCAACAGGCCGGCCGCGCCGTACCTGCCCCAGTAGGCCTGGCCGTGGGAAACCACCCATCCGTCACCGTCGCCGCGCACGCCTCAACAATAGGGCCGCCCGGCCTACCGGAAACTCTTAGACTTCTTTCATACAGTGGGAGCGGTCGAAACGACGAGCCGGAAAGCGATGCTGATGAGGTCCGCGCGCACGTGACTGTGGAGTTGGCGCACCCGTCGACGGAGCCGCTCGCGTCGCGGTCGCCGTCGACGTCGGCACAACAACGCTGGTGGTTTCTGTGGACCACGCCCGGCCGGATCCTGACCATCGGGGTGGTGCTGTCCGCGCTCGTCATCGCCAGCGCGTTCGCCACGTCGACGACGATCAACGACCGCCAGCAGGCGCTGATGACGGTGCTCAACCACACCGAGCCGCTGTCGTTTGCCGCCGGGCAGCTCTACACGAAGCTGTCGGTGGCCGATGCCGCAGCGGCCACGGCCTTCATCGCCGGGGCGGAACCGCGCGACGTCCGACAACGGTACGAGCAGGCGATCACGGACGCGTCGGTGGCCGTGACCCGGGCGTCGAGCGGGCTCACCGACGAGGACCTGGTGCAGCTGCTCGGCCGCATCAACGCAGAGTTGTCGGTGTACACCGGCCTGGTCGAGACCGCCCGCACCAACAATCGTTCGGGTAATCCGGTGGGTTCGTCGTACCTGTCGGAGGCGTCGGCCTTGATGCAGACGCAGATCCTGCCCGGGGCCCAACGGCTCTACGAGGAGACCTCGCAGCGCGTCGACGCCGAGACCAGCGCGTCCACCCGGATCCCCGGCCCGGTCATCCTGGTGGTGCTGGCGACCTTGCTGTTCGGGTTGTTCGCGAACCGTTGGCTGGCCAGGCGCACACGCAGACGGATCAATATCGGCTTCGTCGCCGGCGGGCTGGCCGTTCTGACCATGTTGATCTGGGTGGGCACGGCCCTGGTCATCTCGACCTCCGACAGTCGCAGCGCCAAGGACACCGCCGCCGAGTCGTTGAAGACGGTGACGAACCTGGCGATCACCGCGCAGCAGGCCCGTGCCGACGAGACGCTGTCGTTGATCCGGCGCGGCGACGAGACGGTGCGCAAACAGTCGTACTACCAGCGCATCGACATGATGCAGCAGCAGCTCGCGGACTACCTGGCCCGCGAGGACGCCATCGACAAGACCGACCTCGCCGAGGCCGAGCAGTTGTTGAAGCGCTGGCGCGCCGCCGACGACCGGATCAACGCCTACATCAGCGTCGGCAACTACCAAGCCGCCACGCAGGTGGCGCTGGGCACCGGCGCCGACGATTCCACGCCCGCGTTCAACAAGCTCGACGAGGCGTTGAGCCAGGGGATCGAAGAGAGCCGCGGGCAACTGCGCGACGACATCATCAACGCGCACCGGGTGCTGTCCGGTGCGACCGTCGGCGCCGCGGTGCTCAGCGTCGTCGCGGCGGTCGCGGTGGCGCTGGGGTTGTGGCCGAGGTTGAGTGAGTACCGGTAATGAAGAAGTTCTTCGGCCTGCTCGTCGCCGCCGCGCTGGTTCTCACAGGATGCGGGCAGGCGACGTCGGTGACCTCCACACCCGGTGTGACGCTTCCACCGCCCACCCCGGCGGGTATGGAGGAGTTGCCACCGCAACCGGTGCGCCCGCCCGGCGACGACACCGAGGACTGTGACCGCACGGCAAGCCTTCGGCCGTTCAGCGATCGGGCCCAGGCTGAGGAGGCCGTCGCGAACATCCGCGCGCGGGGGCGGCTGATCGTCGGCCTGGACATCGGCAGCAACCTGTTCTCGTTCCGCGACCCGATCACCGGGCAGATCACCGGATTCGACGTCGACATCGCCGGTGAGATCGCCCGCGACATCTTCGGAACCCCGTCGCAGGTGGAGTACCGCATCCTGTCGTCGGCGGACCGCATCGCCGCGTTGCAGAACGATCAGGTCGACGTCGTCGTCAAGACCATGACCATCACGTGCGAACGCAAGAAGCTGATCGGGTTCTCGACGGCGTATCTGACTGCCAATCAGCGCATCCTGGCGCCGCGCGACTCGACGATCCGGCAGGCGTCGGACCTTTCGGGACGCCGCGTATGCGTCGCGAAGGGCACCACATCGCTGGAGCGGATCCGGGAGATCACGCCGCCCCCGATCATCGTCGGGGTGGTCGCGTGGGCCGACTGCCTGGTGGCACTGCAGCAGCGGCAGGTCGACGCCGTCAGCACCGACGACTCGATCCTCGCCGGCCTGGTGTCACAGGATCCTTACCTGCACATCGTCGGCCCAAGCCTCAACCGGGAGCCCTACGGCATCGGGGTCAACCGGGAGAACACCGGCCTGGTCCGGTTCGTCAACGGCACGCTCGAACGTATCCGCCGCGACGGCACCTGGAACACGTTGTACCGCAAGTGGTTGACGGTGCTCGGGCCGGCGCCGGCTCCTCCGGTCGCGAGGTATTCCGACTGATGTCCGAGACCCAACTGCACGACTACGACGACGAGGGCCCGGGCACCCAGCCGGCGAGCTTCGACGATATGGGCATGGATTCGGCCTCGACCATCCGCCCGATGGCGACCGAGGCGGTGTTCCGGCCCCATCTCGACGACGACGACGGTGGGTCGGCGGGCACCGGAGACACTGAGCCGCAGGAGCAGACCACCACCACGACGCGGGCGTTGTCGCGAACGCGCCGCCTGGGCGGTGGGCTGGTCGAGATCCCGCGGGTGCGGGCCAAGGATCCGCTCGAAGCGCTGATGACCAATCCGGTGGTCGCGGAGAAGAAGCGCTTCTGTTGGAACTGCGGCCGTCCCGTGGGCCGTTCCAGCGAGGGCAAACCTGCCCGGTCGGAAGGTTGGTGTCCGCACTGCGGCAGTCCGTATTCGTTTCTGCCGCAACTGAATCCGGGTGATATGGTCGCCGACCAGTACGAGATCAAGGGCTGCATCGCACACGGCGGCCTCGGCTGGGTCTATCTGGCATTCGACCACAACGTCAACGAACGACCAGTCGTGCTCAAGGGTCTGGTGCATTCCGGCGACGCCGAGGCGCAGAAGATCGCGATGGCCGAGCGGCAGTTCCTCGCCGAGGTCACCCATCCCGGCATCGTGAAGATCTACAACTTCGTCGAGCACGCGGACCAGCACGGCAACCCCGTCGGCTACATCGTGATGGAGTATGTCGGCGGCACATCGCTCAAACAGGCCAAGGGCGAGAAGCTACCGGTGGCCCAGGCCATCGGGTACATGCTCGAGATCCTGCCCGCGCTGGGCTATCTGCACTCGCTCGGCCTGACCTACAACGACCTCAAACCCGAAAACATCATGATCACCGAGGAACAGCTCAAGCTGATCGACCTCGGCGCGGTGTCGACCATCAACTCGTTCGGCTACCTGTACGGCACCCCGGGATACCAGGCTCCCGAGATCGTGCGGACGGGGCCGACGGTGGCCACCGACATCTACACCGTCGGCCGCACGCTCGCAGCGCTGACGCTGAACCTGCGTACCCGCAAGGGCCGCTACGTCGACGGGTTGCCCGAGGACGATCCGGTGCTGGCCGAGTACGACTCGTTCGGCCGTGCGCTGCGCCGGGCGATCGACCCGGATCCACGGCGGCGTTTCGGCAGTGCCGACGAGATGTCCGGACAGCTGCTCGGTGTGCTGCGTGAGGTCGTGGCGAAGGACACCGGGTCACCCAAACCCGGTCTGTCCACGGTGTTTTCGCCCACCCGGTCCACGTTCGGCATCGATCTTTTGGTAGCGCACACCGACGTCTATCTCGACGGGCAGGTGCACTCCGAGCGGCTGACCGCACAGGAGATCGTCAGGGCCCTGCCCGTACCATTGGTCGATCCGACCGACGTCGGCGCGCCGGTGCTGTCGGCCAGCGTGGTGAGCCAGCCCGTGCAGACCCTCGACCAGCTGCGCGCGGCCCGGCACGGGGCGCTGGACTCCGAGGGCATCGATCTGTCGGACTCGGTCGAGCTGCCGCTGATGGAGGTGCGCGCGCTGCTCGACCTCGGCGACGTCGCCAAGGCCACCCGCAAACTCGACGACCTCGCCGAGCGGGTGGGCTGGCCGTGGCGGCTGGTCTGGTTCAAGGCCGTCTCCGAACTGTTGACCGCCGACTACGGCTCGGCGACAAAGCATTTCACCGAGGTGCTCGACACCATGCCCGGCGAGCTGGCGCCCAAACTGGCCTTGGCCGCCACCGCCGAGTTGGCGGGCACCCCAGACGCGGGAAAGTTCTACAACACCGTGTGGTCGACCGACAACGGGGTGATCTCGGCGGGGTTCGGCCTGGCCCGCGCGCAATCGGCCGCCGGTGAGCGCGACGATGCGGTGAAGACACTCGACAAGGTGCCCGCGATGTCCCGCCATTTCACGACGGCCCGGCTGACCAGCGCGGTCACTCTGTTGTCCGGCCGGTCGTCGACCGAGATCACCGAGCAGCAGATCCGAGACGCCGCACGGCGCGTCGAGGCGCTGCCGGACACCGAGCCGCGGGTGCTGCAGATCCGCGCGCTGGTGCTGGGCACCGCGATGGATTGGCTGGCCGACAACACCGCCAGCACCAATCACATCCTCGGGTTCCCGTTCACCGAACACGGATTGCAGCTGGGTGTGGAGGCCTCACTGCGCGCGCTGGCGCGGGTGGCACCGACGCAGGCGCACCGATACGCGCTTGTGGACCTGGCCAACAGCGTCCGCCCGACCAGCACGTTCTGACGGTCAGGCGACGCTGGCGGTCGCGATCTCGTCGCGCAGCGGGGCGATAGCTTCCAGAATCTGGCCGGCCGTCTGGTCAGGCACTCCGGCAGCCGCGAGGCTTGCGCCCAGATGGTCCGCGACGAGGTTGAAATGGTGGACGGTGATGCCGCGGCCCTGGTGGACCTGGCGCATCGGCGCACCGGTATACGGGTCGGGCCCGCCCAGCGCGGCGGCGAAGAACTCGACTTGCCGCCCCTTGAGCCGCGCCATGTTGGTTCCGGTGAAGAAGCCGGCCAGCTGATCGTCCGCCAGCACGCGGTTGTAGAAGTCCTCGACCACGCCTTCGAGGGCCTCGTGGCCGCCGATCTGCTCGAGAATATTCGACATGAGTGCCCCTTCGTCGCACCGAATGGGCACATTCCAGCTGACGGCGGTTGCGGCCGGATTTCGGCATGTTGCCAGCGGGGCAAATTCATCCTCACCGCGGCCACCCCGAGCGGCGTCAGAACTACGGATTCAGTGGCCCTTACAGCAAACCACACCGCAGCAGGCCTCGACTTTACGGGATTTGCCCATGTCGTAACACTCGATGGTCCTGCCGCGGATTTCGTAGTAATCTGCATCACAGGTTGAGGTCACAGCCAAACTGCAGAGGCCATCGGGGCCATCCCGATCGTGGCGCAGCAGCTGTCAGGCGTCGCTGACGGCCTCCGCGGTTCAATCGCATCTCGACAACAGGAGTGCGCCGTGTCCGCTGTAGGAACCTGCCGGGTGTTCCGTCCCGACCCTCGGTCGTTTGATCTGTGCGAACACCACCATCGCGCCAGCTTCACAGCGTCCCACCGGCATGGTTCGACGGTCCTGGTGACGGTCGAGGGCGAGATCGATGCCACCAACAGCCGAGCGCTGGCCACCTACGTCGAGGGTCAGGTCGCCGGCACCCGGCGCCTGGTGATCGACCTGCGGCTCGTCGACTTCTTCGGCACCGCCGGCTTCGCGGCGCTGCACTACATCAACGTGATCTGCTCCCGGAACGGAATCGACTGGCAGGTGCGCTGCGGCAGGCAGGTTCGTCGGCTGTTGGCCATCTGCGATTCCGCCCAGGAACTGCCGCTCGAGAAGCCGCGCTCAGTGCTCGATGAGGTTCGTGCAAGCGCGGGCGATCGCAAGCTCCTCATCAGTGGGAACAACTAGCACCGTCGTTCCAGACCGGTCGGCCGAGATCCGCCGGGCCTTCTTGTCGGGGCTGGCGTTGAGCGTCTCGTCGAGTTCTATGCCCAACGGCGCCATGCCGCTCAATGCGTCTCGCCGCACCGCGGCGTCGTTCTCCCCGACTCCGGCGGTGAAGGTGATGATGTCCGCGCCGCCCAGCAGCGCAAGATAGGCGCCGATGTATTTGCGCAGCCGGTGAATGTAGACGTCGTACGCCAGTTGCGCAGAGGTGTCCCCGGACTCGATGCGCTGATGCAGGACCCGGAAGTCGACCTCACCGCCGAGTCCGCGCACGCCGGAGCGACGGTTGAGCATCTCTTCGATGTCGTCGATTTTCATGTTCGCCGTGCGCCACAGATAGAACATCAGACCGGGATCGATGTCGCCCGAACGGGTTCCCATCACCAACCCCTCCATCGGCGTCAGCCCCATCGAGGTGTCGACCGGGCGGCCGCCGACGATGGCCGAGGCCGATGCGCCGTTGCCCAGGTGCAGCACGATTTGGCGCACCGAGTCCAGTGGGACGCCCAGGAAGGCCGCGGCCTGCTCGCTGACGTACTGGTGTGAGGTGCCGTGGAAGCCGTAGCGGCGGATATGCCACTGCTCGGCGATGTCGCGGTCGATCGCGTACGTCGCCGCGGCGGCCGGCAGATCGTGGAAGAAGGCCGTGTCGAAGACCGCGACATGCGGCAGATCGGGCAGCGCCTTGCGTGCCTCCTCGATTCCCAGCAGCGCCGGCGGATTGTGCAGCGGGGCAAGCGGAGACAGCTCGTCGATCCTGGCGACCAGGGCGTCGTCGACCAGCGTCGGCTCGTAGAAGTCCGGACCGCCGTGCACGACGCGGTGGCCGACGGCGACGAGGTCGAGAGCGTCGAGGCCCCGGCCCGCTTCAGCCATCTGGGCGAACGCTGTCTGCAGCGCCTCGGCGTGGTCACCGACCTGCCCCTCACCGATGCGCTCGACGATGCCGTCGATCACCATCGTCTCCGAATCCGGTTCGATGACTGCGTATTTGAGCGAGGACGATCCCGAGTTGAGAACCAGAACGCTGCGGGCCATCAGAGCGTCTGCGCCTGGATCGCGGTGATCGCCACGGTGTTGACGATGTCCTCCACCAACGCCCCGCGCGAAAGGTCGTTGACGGGCTTCTTCAGTCCTTGCAGCACCGGCCCGATCGCGATTGCGCCTGCGCTGCGCTGGACCGCCTTGTACGTGTTGTTCCCGGTGTTGAGGTCGGGGAAGATGAGCACCGTTGCCCGGCCGGCCACCTTCGAGTCGGGCATCTTGGACTTGGCAACGGATGCATCGACCGCGGCGTCGTACTGGATCGGACCGTCGACCAACAGGTCCGGCTCCCGCTGCATAACCAGTTCGGTTGCCTGCCGGACCTTTTCGACGTCCGCGCCGGATCCACTGGTGCCGGTCGAGTAGGACAGCATCGCGACCCGTGGCTCGATATCGAAGCTGGCCGCGGTGCGCGCCGAGGAGATCGCGATATCGGCCAACTGCTCGGCGGTCGGATCCGGCACGATCGCGCAGTCCCCGTACGCGAGCACCCGGTCGGCAAGGCACATCAGGAAGATGCTGGAGACGGTGGACACGTCGGGCAGCGTCCTGATGATCTCGAAGGCCGGCCGGACGGTGTGGGCGGTGGTGTGCCGGGCGCCGGAGACCATGCCGTCGACCATGTCGTTGTGCACCAGCATGGTGCCGAAATAGGAGACATCGTGGATGATCTCGCGCGCCTGCTCGACCGTGACGCCTTTGTGCTTGCGCATCTCGGCGTACTGTTCGGCGAACTTGTCGCACAGGTCGCTGGTTTGCGGGTCGAGAACGGCGGCGTCCGAGAGATCAATACCCAATTCCGCTGCGCGCGCCCGTATCTGAGATTCCTCGCCGAGGATTGTCAGCTCGGCAACGCCGCGGTGCAACAGCCGACCGGCCGCGATCAGGATGCGGTCGTCGTCGCCCTCCGGCAACACGATGCGCTTACGATCCGAGCGGGCCCACTCCAGCAGCTTGTGGGTGAACATCTGGGGGGTGACCACCTGTGGAATCGGGATGGCCAACTGATCCAGCAGGTCTGCGATGTCGACGTGGGCTTCCATCAAGGCGATGGCAGTGTCGATCTTGCGCAGGGAGGTCGCTGTCACCCTGCCGCGCGCGGAGGCCACCCGGCTGGCCGTCTCGAACGTCCGGAATTCGGTGGCAATGATCGGCAACCGCAATCCCAGCCCCGAGACCAAAGCCGCGATCGAGGGATGTAATGCCAGCCCGCCGTTGAGGATGATGCAGGACAACGACGGGAAGCCTTCGGCGGCATGGGCGCTCGCGAGCGCGAGCACGACGTCGGATCGGTCGCCGGCCGCGATGACGGCGACACCCTCGCTGAGCCGCTCAAGGACGCGTTCGGCGGTCATCCCGGCGACCATCAGATCCATGGCCTCGCGGGACAGCAGCGCCGGATCGCCACTGATCAATTCGCCCTCGACGGCCCGCTGCAGTTCAGCGACCGACGCGGCGACCAGCAGCGGCTCCTCCGGCAGCGCGTAACACTTGGGATCGAGGTCATTCAGCGCGTCGAGCACCGCGGTCAGTTGTTCGGGGTCACAACGGTTGGCGACGACCGCTGCGGTGTGCGCGTGCTGAGCGGCGATCTCGCCGAGGCAGATGTCGACGATCTGCGCGACGTCGGTGGGGCTGCGATCCTTGGCCTTGACCGCCAGCACCACCGGAGCGCCGAGGTTGGCCGCGATCCTGGCGTTGGTCGACAGCTCGCTGGGGGCGGCGACATCGGTGTAGTCGCTGCCGACGATCAGCACCGCATCGCACTGGTCAGCCACCCGGTGGTACCGGTCGACGATTTCGGCCAGCGCCGCGTCGGGATCCTCGTGCAACTGCTCGTAGCCGACGCCGACGCAGTCGTCGTAGGACAGACCCGCAGTGGTGTGGTCCAGGAGCAGCTCGAGGATGTAGTCGCTATCCTCGCCGAGCCGGGTGATCGGCCGAAAGACACCGACCTTGGCGACGGTAGCCGTCAACCGGTGCAGGATGCCCAGCGCGACGGTGGACTTTCCCGTGTCGCCTTCCGGGGATGCGACGTAAACGGCGGACACCGGCTTGCGC
Source organism: Mycolicibacterium novocastrense (assembly GCF_001499835.1). NCBI lineage: Bacteria > Bacillati > Actinomycetota > Actinomycetes > Mycobacteriales > Mycobacteriaceae > Mycobacterium > Mycolicibacterium novocastrense. Next base: position 22,193 of record NZ_LQIH01000026.1, on the reverse strand, counting down.
TCGCTTTCTGGATCACGTGACACCAGCTCAGCTTTCCTCAGATTGCGGCGCCAGACCAGATGAAGCCGGTTCTTCCCACGACTGTGTTCTCTTCACTTCCCCCATCATGCCGCCGGAGGCAGCCCGCCGCCGCACTCTCGCCGCCAGTCGACGAACGCCTCCTGCAATGAGAACTCGGAGGCGAAACCGATGTCGGCCAGTTGATCAGAGCTGATATTCGTGTCCAGATGGAGCTTCTGTACCCGCCGCGGATGAAGTCCGAAACGGGAGCCCGAGGGGTCGAGCAAGGCGAAGGGGGTCGCCGCCGCCAGGGCGAGACGATAGGGAACTGTCGGCGGTCGGTAATCCCAACCCCAGGCTTTGTTGATGGCGTCGACGTGGTCGCCGATGGTGGTCGGCTGTGGGTACACGGCGTGATATGTCTCGTGTGGCCCGTCATCGTCGATGAGGCGAACCAAAAGGCGCACCATGTCTTTGAGGTAGATACAGCTCTTCACCGTGTCGTTGCGGCCGATGTAGGCGAAGCGGCGCCGGCTGAGCCCGTGAATCAAACGCCGCATGTTTCCCTGATCGGCCGGGCCGAAGACCACCCCTGGCCGAACGATGCGCAGGCGGCGTCCGGGCTTTGCGGCCTGCCAGGTCCGCAGTATCTCCTCGGCCTGCAGCTTGCTCGCTCCATATGCCGTGTCGGCGTCGCCGAAGTCGCCTTCCGAGCGCCGCCACGGACCGGCGGCGAAGACCATCATCGAACTGGTGAAGACGATGTTCCGCACCCCTGCCTCGTCGGCGGCCTGACAAAGGCGGCGCGTCGCCTCGGCGTTGTTGGCGAAGTAGTCCCGCCAGGGAAAGCCCGGCTCCTTGGAGAGGGCGGCGAGGTGCACGATCGTCGGCGGGCAGGGGCTAGGCAGATGTTGCCCCTCGATCGTCGTCAGGTCGAGACGTAGCGAATCGGCGCCCGGCTTCGCGGCCCGGTCGAGACCCACGACGCGTCGGCCGGTTTCACGCAGATGCGACGACAGCGCGCTTCCGATGAAACCCGCACTGCCCGTAACCAATACGGCTTCGTCGGAGGTCATGTCACGGAAACTCCGTGATGGTGTCACCGCGATGGGCGGTGGACGACGGGATGGTGATCATTCACCCTCTGCGCTGTGGTTGCCGACGATTCCATGCCGCTCGACTGCGGGCTGGACTTTACGCCGACGCAGGAACAACGCCACCGCTAGGACCGCGATGGCGAGGGCGGCGGTCACCCCTCCCACCATCGCGCCTGTCTTCAGCCATGAATCGGTGCTGGACTGCGGCGGCTCGAAGACGTTGCCGGCCGGCCGGACCGCGACTTCGGTCGGCGTGCCCGCCACGCCCGCGGCGAGCACATCCCCGGTCAACTCGGACCAGTCCTTCACTGCCCCATCGATATAGCCGAAGAGCGGGTCCACCAACGTCCACTCGGCCGTCGTCGTGACAAGGACGACCGAGCGGTTGCGCGCCGCATCTGCGAAAGCCTGAATGGAACCAAGCCCGCCATCGATGTTGAGCTGCAAATCGTCCGGCAGAGCGAAGTTCACGCTCGAGCCGTCACCGGCCACTGGCGGGTTGAGTGGAAGCTGTTGCAATGCTTGGGATTTAGCCACGATGAGCGCGCCGGAATTGGCGTCGGCGGCGGTCTGGAGATCAACCACCTGCGGCTTCAGCTCCGCCCGGGTGAGGCGCGCGATCGCTGCCACGACCCGAGCGGCGTAGGCGATCTGGTCGGGTCCGCTGCCGTCGAGCGCGACCACGAACATGGGGCCGAACTCGGATGGGAAAGCAGCAAAGCCGCCAAGCGGATTGCCCCCACGGTGCATGGTCAGCGTCGACCGTGGATCGATTTGGAATGTGATGGGTGCGATCAATGTTCCGCACTCTTGCCGCGGGGTGTAGGTCAGCGCGAGCTCCATATTGATCCACTGCTCATCGAGCATCTGGCTGCCGAGGTCGAACGTCGCGTCCAGAAGGCCGGTGTCGTCGAGCATCGCTCGGTAGACGATGAGTCCGTCGGCTTTGATCACGACGGTTGCCGCGTCATCTTTTCGTACAGGCGTGTAATCGGCAAGCAGATGGACTTCCACGCTGTCGGAGCGAGGACCCAACAGTGTCCGATCGATTCCGACCCGCAGAGTGCTCGATCTGATGACGGCGGCTTGGCCCCCTACCTTCAATTGGCTGAACGTCAGCGTGTCGCCGGGGACGGGTGCTTCCGACCCCACTTTGTCGACGCGGGCCGTGGCCGTCTGCGCCAGCGGCTGCAGGCTGTTGACGAGAAGTGCCATCTGCGACGAGAGTTCGTCACCGTCGCCCGACACCCGTAGGTAAGCGTCCGATGTCCCCGCGTTCTCGAGGCGCAGGCCGGCGGGGCCCGTCTCCACGACAACCGCACGGGCCAGCCCGGATGTGGGCGGGGGGGCCGCCCCACGCGGTTGATTGACGACCGCGATATCCAACTTCAGGGCGCTGTAGATCCGCGCCAGCGTGGACACCAGTGTCAGCACCCCTTGCTGTTCGGTGGCGTTTGCGTCGGTTGGAGCGTAGATCGTGACCCGCTCGAGTACTGGGGGAAAGAAATTCGCGATCGTGGTCACCGGGGGTTGATTCCCGGTGAATACTGTCGCGAGGTCGCTGAGAGTCAGCCGCTGGGTGGGACCACAGACTCGGTCAGCGCCGTCCAGCGCACGGAGCGTGAATGACACGTCGATCGCCGAAGCCTGAGTCTGGGCCCCCGAGATGTCGACGTCCAAGGGTGTCACTGCCGAAGCGCCCACCGAGGGCGGCAGGTTGACAGCCGCCAGGAACTTGCCCTCACCGTCGGTGATTTCGAGGTAGCCGGAATCGACGTTCATCGGTGCGTGGATCAGGCCCTGCAACCGGGTGGCGCGCAATCCCGCAGGCACCTGCACAGTGAAGCTTTGGCTGCTGTCGGGATACAACTCCAGCCCCGGTTGCAGCCCGAGGTCAGGCCACGAGAGAGTACGCGATGCCGCATCCCCGTCAGGGGGCGGTGCGGCCGGGTCGGCGGCGTCATTGGGCTGCGCATACGCCGAGCCGGCAACCGCGAACACGAGAACTGCCGGCAGACACAACGACATCGCCCGGGTCAGCGTTTGCCGCACTGCTGCGATCATCACCATTCGCTGGAAAAGGGGTCGACGCCCGAGCCGTGAACCGGCAACCAGACTGAACCGATCGAGTGCACGCTTTTCTACTTTCGAGAGGTCGAGCTTCTTACTCGCAACAGGGTTGGGATTGTACTGGCGGACAGGGTTTATTGAGCGTTAATCCGAGTCCATCTACGAACGGTTTCAGCGTCCGTGACGGGGTCGTTCGGTCACGTGATCGGACCTTTCTTCGTCGTAGCGATCCCCGTCGTCGGCGGGTGCCGGGTTCTCGGCCTTGTCTGTCTGAACCAGCGCAACCCCGAGCAGCTTGGCTCCGGTCTGCCGTAGTTCGGCGGTTACCCGCAGCAACTCATCGCGTCGTGTGGTCACCGCATCCGCGACGACCACAACGTTCGGGACGTACTGCGTGAAGCGCGACGCCTCGTTCGAGTTCGCGACGGGCGGGGCATCGACGATGACTGCATCGAAGTCGCCGACGAAATCTCGCATCACGTTGTCGAACTGCTTGTCGGCGAGCAACCTACCGATGTCGAAGGCGCCTTCGCCCAAGGGGACGACGGTGAATCCGCCCCACCTCGAAGCGAAGAACGACTCGTCGAGTCGAACCCGACCGGATACCAGGTCGGTGATCCCCCAGCGCTGCGCGATGCCGACCTGCGCGGCCAGACGTCCACCCCGGAGGTCGGCGTCGATGAAGGCGACCCGATAACCGGCTTCGGCGAGCGCACCGGCGATGGAGGCGCCCACCATCGTCTTGTCGGTGGCACCGGCCCGGGGTGAGGTGACCAACACGCGCGCGGGCCTCTCGGCGACCCCGTCCAGAACGTCGACGGCGATCCGATGAACGATGCTCTGCAGTTGAGGTACCTGCTCGCTGAACGGCGACAGGCCCCGGGCTTTGGTGTCCCGATCTTTCGGAATGCCACCGAGATACGGCACCCCCAAGGCGGTGACGTCACGCCCGTTTCGAACTCGGGTGTCGAAGATGTCCACGACGACCGCGGCGAAGACAGCGGCGACCGCCGCCACCACGAACGCGATGGCCAGATTCAGTAACACATTCGGCGACGAGCGATGTTGTGGCGGAGTGGCCGGCTGCAATACCGCGACTTGGATGACCATCGCCGAGCCTTCGAGATTGGCGACAGCGACTTGCATCTGACCAGCGATCCGATTGGCGATCGAAGCGGCCTTCTCCGCCGTCGGCGCGGACACCGACAGGTCGATCACCGAGGTGTCCGTCGGGATCGTGACTTCCATCTCCTCGACGAGCTGGGGCACGGTCACACCCAGACCGAGATTGTCGATGACGGGCTGAAGGACCGGATCGGTGGTCACCACTTGCGCATAGGTTTTCATGCGGGACGCCAGATACAACCCGGCGATCTGGCGGGTTTCCATCGACGAATCCGGTGGCAGATTGGGCGTGAACACCATCTGGACGGTCGCCGTGTAGGTGGACGGAAGGAGGAATCCGGCTCCGCCGAGCGCTGCCGCAACCAGAAAGAAAGTGCCCAGGAGTACCAGCCAACGCCGCCGCAGGAGGCGGCAGTAGCTGCGAAGATCCATATTCCACCCGACGTGTCGACACCGAAATGCGAAGCGTGCGCGTACGGTGCGGCCAGCTCCTCGAACTGACAATAGCGGCGAACCGCCCGAATGTATTTGTCAAGTGTCAGCAACGCGACGGTGTCGTGATCCCGCCGCGACGTGCGCTCGCCGAGCTTGGCCTGAACGCCCGGGCGTCGCCGTACACTCAGTGGCGATCTCGCTACCGACCGGGGAGGCTCGTGGATCTCAGCGCGTCAGGACCGACACTGCATCGTGGCGGACAGAGTAACTGGATGATCGCCGAGCAGGTGCTCGACTTCTTGACCAGACACGTCAGCGAGGACTCCGTCACGGTGGAGACCGGCGCGGGCTACTCGACCATCGTGTTCTCTGCGCTCGGAGCTCAACACACGGCCGTCACACCCTCCGCCGACGAGGCCGAGAGGATCACCACCTACTGTGCCGAGCAGGGCATCGCAACGGACCGGACGAAGTTCGAGATCGGATACTCCCAAGACATCCTGCCCCGTCTCGAGATCACCGACCTCGACCTCGCCCTCATCGACGGCGGACACGGGTTCCCGATCCCGGCGATCGACTACTTCTACCTCGCGCCCCGCCTGCGTATCGGCGGATATCTCCTGATCGACGATGTCGACGTCTGGACCGGCGACATGATCGTCAAGGTGCTCAAACAGGAGCCCGAATGGAAGTTCGGGGGCAAGCTGGCCCGGCGTACCGCGGTATTTCAAAAGACCGCGCCGTTCGTGGCGCGCGAATGGTGTGACCAACCGACTGTGGTCGCCAAGAGCCGGGTTCGGATGTTCGTCCGCAAGGCCGCCAACGGCACCGAGCACCTACTCAAGGGCGATTTCAAAGGCGTGCGGGAACGTATCCAGCGAGCCCGCAACCCACAATGACGTTGCTCATCGTCTCCCCGCTGCACAATGAGGTTCACAACGTATCGGGCCTCGTCGCCACGGTCCGGGAGCAGCGATTCCGGGACTTCGATTGGGTGGTGGTCGACGACGGCAGTACCGATGGCACCGCCGAACAATTCAAGAAGGTCGACACCGAGAACCTGGCCACCGTGTTGTCGAAAGCCAATGACGGCGGCCTGATCGGCGGGTCTGACTTCAGCTCATGGCGTTTCGGTGTTGCGAGCGCGCTGCCGCGGAAACCGTATACACACGTGATGAAGCTGGACGCCGATGTGCGAATGGCCCCCGACTACCTCGAACGGGTGATGGAACTGGCTCGCGACCGAGTCGGTATAGCGGGCGGCGTGATCGTGACGAAGGGCATGACCGAGCAAAAGTTCCATGTGCCGGGCTCGGTCAAGCTGTACTCGATGGACGCGTTTCGGGCGACCGAGTCGATGCCGACAGCTCTTGGCTGGGATGTGCTGGACGAGGTGGTGGCGAGCATGGCGGGATTCGAAACGCGCGTGGACGCCGACTCGCATTTCGAGATGGTGCGCGCTGTGGGCGCAAGCGAAGGACAGGTCCATGGGCGATACCGCAATGGTCGCGTCTGCCGGTGGACCGGCTACTCATTTCCCTACTTCCTCTTGCATTGCGGCCGCTATCTTGTTCGGCGTCCCTACGTTGTCGGATCATTCGCAATGCTGTTGGGCTACCTCCGTGCGGGCAGCGGGCCGTTCCCGCCGGAGGTGAAGCGCACCCATGCCCGGATGCAGCGTGGGAAGCTCGCGCGGGCCTTGCGCAACCCGCTGGGTTTCTGGCGCGACGCCTACAAGATCTGAGCAGAAGCGTTGAACGCCGAATGTTCGCCGAACGCGGGTTCGGCTTCGAGCAATTCGCGGACGATCGTGGACGCAGAGCGTCGGCCGTCCATGCCGACAAGTGCGCGGTAACACGCGATGTGCAGGGCGATCCCCGTCGACCAGTCCCACCGGGAGAGGTCAGGTAATCCGGCGGGCGGGGTCCGGCCGAGCGCCTCGCGCAACGTCTCCGCGGTCAACGGGCCTTCGTACAGCATCAGCCACTGGGCACCGACGTCGCGTGCAATAGCCCCGTTGTACGGACTGCGCTGGGCGAGAACCGGCCGGCCGACGCTGAGCGCGTAGACCAGTGCCCCCGAGTTGTGCATGCGCGGATAGGGAAGGCACACAACTCGATGCCGAAGAATTTCGGCCGCGAGTTCCTCCTCCTCGCGGTGCCGGATGTCGAGAGTGGTCGAGGGGGTGCCGACCGTCATCGCGCGCAGCGACTGTTCGTAGTCGTCATCGATCGCACGCCCGGTGATGGTGAGCGTCGCATCGGCGTTTCGCGCTGCGGTGATGAGGGATTCGATCGCCTTGTACCTCCGCAACCACCCGAACAAGAGGACGTCTCGCTCGGGTTGCCGCGGTGAGGTGTCGATGTCACGTCCTTGCAGCCATGCGCGGTAGTCGCCGTGCAGGATGACCACGCCGAGTGCAGGATCGTTCTCCTCCGACTCGTTGAGGTAGATACGGAGTGTGATCATCCGCTCCAGCGCGCGCAAGAGGAGCCGCTCGACGCCGCGATCCGCCTCGTGGGAGGCGAGGTCGTGCACCGTCCAGACGACAGGCACGCGGCGTGCCCGCAACCGGGCGAGCAGTATGGCCGACAGGATTCTCTTGACGATCGTCTTGGCTCGTCCGTTGGCGCGGTAGAGCTGGTAGGGCCAGTGCACATGGAATACGTCTGGGCGGGAGAACAACGCAGTGCGCCACGACAGCGGTTCGACGTCGATCTGCTCGCTCAGACCGGCGATCAGCTGCTGTAGGTAGGGATTGTCGTCGGCTTTGAGCGGTCCCGTCGACATCAAGACCGTCAGTCGCGGTCCGCTCATCCGTTGCTCCTTCCCCGCCGTACGCTGCGGACAAGCGTCAACAGGACGCCCATGTCGTGACGGTAGCTTTGAAGCGCCATGGCGGCCAAGCAAACTCCGACAAAAGCGATCGTCGCGACCAGCAGGGCAGCGAAATCGGGCAGCTCGCCGGTGAGGTGGCCCGTACCCCACGCGGCGCCGGCCGCGATCGCGAACAGGATCGCGGGCCGCGCCGCCGGAAGCAGGACGAGGGCCGGAGGAACATTGGCACGAGGAACCGCATAGAAGGCCGCCGAAACCAGTAGGAGCGCTTGCCCGACTGCGACGGCGAGCGCTACCCAAAACGGTCCCTGCGTGGCGGCCGCGACGATGAGTGCGATCATGACGAGGCGCCCTCCGAGTTCGGTGGCGAGCAGGAGGCCGGTCCTACCTTGCGAGAGCAGCACCCAGTAGGGAACCCATCCGATCGCCTCCAGCGCGCCCGCGAGGCAGAGCACGCGGAGCAACGGAACGGCCTCTTGCCAGCCATCACCCAGAACAATCGGGACCAGCCAGTCTCCGGTGCCGACCACGAACGACAGCAGCGACAGCAGGAGTGCGGCCAGCGCTAGTTGTGTCTTCTTCACCGCGTCGAGATATCCCGCTCGGTCACCTTGGAGTCTCGAGAGGTAAGGGAGGACGACACGGGTGAGCGGGATGGCCACCTGCTGGGCGGGGATACGGGCGATCTGGAAGGCCCGGTTGTAGAAGCCGAGCGTGGTGGCGCCCCACACCCGCCCGATGACGACCTGGTCGATGTTGGTCGACACGTAATTGATCAATTGCGTGAAAAATGTGTTCGCCCCGAAGGTGAGCAACGACCGCATGGGTGTGCCGCGGCGATACCAGCCTGGCCACCACTGCGCCCGCGCGATGATCACCGCATTCGTGACGACCGCTGCGATGACCTGCATGGCCACCAGCGCCCAGTACGACCACCCGACGAGCGCCCCCACCAACGCCACGGCGAATCCCGATGCCTGGCCGAGCAAGTCGGCGGCGGCTATCACACCGAAACGCAGTTCACGATTCAGTTCGGTACGGAATTGCACCGAGACACCGTTGAGCAGGAACACCGAGGCCAAGATGGCGGCGACGGGAGCGACGCGCGGATCGCCGTAGAACGCAGCGAGGGGGTGAGCTGCGACGCATATCGAGACGGCCAGGACGACGCCGATCCCGCTGTTGCACCAGAAGAGGTTGCTGCGCTGGTGCGCGTGCAATTCGTCGGCCTGCAACGCGGCGAGCGAAAGCCCGAAATCACCGATCACATAGGCGACGCCGACAGCGCCGGTGACCATCGCGACGAGTCCGAAATCAGCTGGGCTGAGCAGCCGCGAAAACACCACGAGCGCGAGCAACTGCACCGCGTAGCGGCCCCATTGGCCGCTCAGAGCCAGCAGCGCGTTGCCGCTCGCGGAGCGCCCATGTCCGGTTGACAACCGTTCCCCCGCTCGTCAGGCCGGTAACATCCACAAAGTACCCGTGTAGCCATCGTGGTGAGGTGGCCGGGCGGTGCGAGTGGAGGGTTGATGCACCAGAGGGGCCGCCTGGTCATCACTTCTGATGCTGCCGCCGTGTTCCTCATCGTCGTTTTGTGGTGCCGGGCAGTCGGATCCCGGATCGTGTTGTCGCTGACAGCAGACAAGGTGTTCGTCCCGGTCGGCCAGGATCCGATATGGCCGCCAGCCGCCGGCATGGTCTCCAGGCTGTCTTTTCTGTTGGCGGTGAGTATCAGCGTCGGCATCATCCTCTTCCGGATCAACGACGTCACCCGACCGGGCCTGTGGCGCATCGCGGTGCTGTTGGCACCCTGGCTCTGGATCCTGCTGCGTGACCTGTATTCCGGCGCGCCGACACCCGACGCCGTCCTCTACGTGCTGGTGGTCTTGGCAATCGCCGCCTTGCGTCCGCACCCTCGTGTGCTCAGAGCGCTGGGTGCACTCGTGGTTCTGACGGCCGTCATCGCCATTGGATTCGGTTTCCTGATGCCGGATGCCGGCATCCTGCATGACGCGGACGGGACGGTCCGCCACTCCGATAAGTCGCTGTTTCCGTCGTTGGGCCTGCTGCAAGGGATGTTCACAGCCGAGAACAATCTCGGCCTATATCTTTCGATCGGGATCGCCGCGGTCGTCACGCTGTCGCGCTGGTGGCTGCGGGTCCCCGGGCTAGCGGTCGTCGTGTTCGCGATTGTGTGGTCCTCCAGTCGAAACTCGATGTTCGCGACGGCATGCATGCTTGTCGTGGGCATCGTGGTGGGCATCATGGCGCACCTCGGATGGCGCCGAGCAGCGTCGGCGGTGGCACGTACTGCAACAACTGCCGCGGTGCTGACAATGTGCGCGCTGCCGATCATGGGATGGGAAGACGAGACGTTCACCGATCGCGGTCTGATCTGGAAGGGTGCGCTGACCGAGTGGTCGTCGCGGGAATTTCTCACCGGCCTCGGCAGTGACTGGTACGAACAAATCGCGACGAGCGACACATCTCCTTTGAACCTGGCCGCCTTTCATGGTCACAATCAGTTCATTCAGTTCCTCACTGTCGGCGGTCCGATATTCGCGTTTCTCGCTGTCGGATCGCTTCTCGTGCAAGCGTTCGCCATCACGGTGTGGAAGAGCCGCTACCTGACGGTCGGCGCCATGCTGGTGACCGGCATTGCCGTCGGCGGTTTCCTTGATGTGCCGCTGGGCTTCGTGGACACGGCGATGTTCTGGACCGTCACGATCGTTCCGCTTTCGGTGCTGTTCTTCGCGCGGCCCCGCGATACGCACCAAGAAAACGGTGCGCGATGAACAGCAGACCGACGGGGCCGGTTTCGTCGTGGTGGCGACGGGTGAAGAGACGAGAACGACACGCCATACTCACGACGGCAGCGGTTTCGGTTGTCGTTGTCCTGCTGGCGATCCTGGTGGTCGTCTATCCCGAGCAGCGGCAGCACACCCCTGAGGTGATAGGGGGCAGCACACCTGTGGGCACCGCGTTGTATCTCGATCCCCACATGCAGTCGATCACCGCGGCACGTGAGGATTCCCGTTTCGATCCGATTGCGCGGACGCCGCAAGCGAAGTGGTTCACTGACTGGTCCACCCCCGCGACAGCCCGCAGTGATGTCAGCGAGTACCTCGCCGGCGCGGCAGCGGCGAACGCGGTCCCGGTGCTCGTGCTCTACCGACTCCCCACACGTGATTGTGGCCCCATCGTGGAAAGTGGGGGTGCGCGCGATGAACAGGAGTACAAAGCGTGGGTCGACGGCGTGGCTGCTGCCTTGATGGGGCATGACGAGGCGATGGTCATCATCGAACCCGACGCACTGCCGGGACTGCCATGCCAGCAGGATGACCGTTTGAGCGTTCTGAGCTACGCGGTCGATGCGCTGTCGACGACCGGTGCGCGGGTTTATGTCGACGCCGGACATGAGAATTGGTGGCCTGCAGCCGAAATCGCGGACCGGTTGAAGAGGGTGGGCGTCGACAAGATTGCGGGGTTCAGTCTCAACGTCGCGAATTTCTATCCCGTCGAAGGTGAGGTACGGTTCGCCGAGAGCGTGCGGTCCGAACTCAGCAAACTGGGCATCACCGACTCGCATTACGTGATCGACATCGGGCGAAATGGTGCTGGCCCGCAGGACAGCCCATGCAACCCGCCGGGGGCCCGGTTGGGAAAGCCACCGCGGCTGTTCCAAGGCGGCGCACTCGATGGCCTTCTGTGGGTGAAAAATCCAGGACAGACCGACGGACCATGCCGGGGTGGCCCGGATTCCGGATTCTGGGCGCCCGCCGCGCTGAGCCTGCTCGGGCTGGAAGCGGATCAGGCGACGAGTTCTCGGGGTGATGCGACATGGGTTCTATTGGTCGCGGCCTGTGGTTTGGCAGCGGCCGGGCTCCTGTGCTGGGCCGGTGTCGGGCGGCGCCGGACGGGGTGTCGGTGCAGGTCGGCGCTCAGGCAGGGGAAGAATCGTTCGTCGTCTTCGCGTAACTGAAGGCCGGCGGTGTATAGCGGACCTCGAATTCATCACCGTCGACAACCCCTGCGCCGCAGGGCGATCCGCGAGATCCCGCCCTGCGCGCAGGGACCAGCCCGGCACGTGCCCGACAACCCCACCGCCGCCATCGAGTCGGTAGCGTCGGCCACCGCGCAAGAGGGTGATTGGTTGGAGCCGACGCCGACCGTACGATTGCTACGGCGACGTCGCCCGCGATCTGGAGTCTGCCTACGACGAGTGATCGGTTTCTTCTATGTGAGGAGTCCCGAATGAGGTGGGTCCGTCGAGGTCCGACAGCGGTCAAGAGCATGTACGAGCAGTGGGAAGTCGATCACCTCCAGCAGCTGTTCAAACACTTCAAGGTCGACTGCGTGTTCGATGTAGGCGCCAACGTCGGGCAGTACGCCACGATGCTGCGCGAGAAAGTCGGGTACAAAGGCCTGGTCGTATCGTTCGAGCCAGACCCGAGCGTAGCCGCCGAATTGACCAAGAAGGCGCAACGCCAGCCCCGTTGGGTGGTGGAGGAGCTCGCGATCAGCGCCGAGGATGGGACGGCGGAGTTCAACGTGATGAAGGAGAACACCTTCAGCTCGCTGAGCGCCCCCCGCCATGACGAGGTCGACCTCTTCACGGAGCTGAATAAAGTCTCCAAGACCGTCACCGTGAAAACGGAGAACCTGGCGACCACGGTCGACCGGCTCCGCGGGCAGTTCGGATTCTCGCGGCCGTTTCTCAAACTGGACACGCAGGGATACGACACGCAGATCGTGAGCGCGGCTCCGGAGGCAGTGAAAACGTTCGTCGGGCTCCAGAGCGAGTTGGCGATCAAGAAGCTCTACGCGGATTCCGTCGACTTCCGGGAGGCGATCACGATCTATGAGAAGTGCGGATTCGAGCTGAGCGCCCTGGTCCCGAACAATGCCGGCCACTTTCCGAGGCTCGTCGAGGTCGACTGCATCATGGTCCGCGCTGACTTGCTCTAAATGCTGCCGCGATGCCTAAGATCGCTTGGTGACGAGCGGGGGCATATGAAAATCGTCGTCCTTGGGCTGGGTTACGTCGGCGCCGTTTCCGCAGCGTGTCTGGCGTCGGACGGCCACCACGTGATCGGAGTCGATCCCAACCAGACAAAAGTCGACCTGATCAATGCGGGCCAGACACCAATCGTCGAAGCCGACGTCGGCGAGATGATCAGCGCGACAGTGAAGTCCGGCCGACTGCGCGCGACAACCGAAGTCGACGAAGCGATCCCGGGCAGCGACGTCTCGCTTATCTGCGTCGGGACTCCCAGTCAGCGCAACGGCAGCATCGACCTGAGCTTTGTACGCAGGGTGTGTGAGCAGATCGGCCGAGCATTGCGCGACGACACCACCTACCACGTCGTGGCGGCACGCTCCACGATGCTGCCCGGCTCCATGCGGGGTGTCGTGATCCCAGCCCTGGAAGCCTCATCCGGCAAAACCGCCGGCGTGGACTTTGGTGTTTGCAGCAACCCTGAATTCCTCCGGGAGGGCACCGCGGTGTGGGACTACCACCACCCACCGAGAACCGTCATCGGCGAGACGGATCCCAAGGCGGGGGAACTGTTGGCCTCCCTCTATGCAGGACTCGACGCTCCGCTGATCCGAACCCCGGTCGAGGTGGCCGAGATGGTGAAATTCGCTGACAACAACTGGCACGCCGTCAAAGTCGCGTTTGCCAACGAGATCGGCTCTATCTGCAAAGCAACCGGTATAGACGGCCGGCAGGTGATGGAGATCTTCTGTCAGGACACTAAGCTGAACCTATCGCCGTACTATCTGAAGCCCGGCTTCGCCTTCGGCGGGTCGTGCCTGCCCAAAGACGTGCGCGCACTTACCTACAAGGCTCGCGAGCTGGATCTCGACGTACCGCTTCTGAATTCGATCCTGCCGTCCAACCGCCAACAGGTGGAACGCGCCATAGCGATGATCACGTCGAAGGGCAGGCGAAAGGTCGGTGTGCTGGGATTCGCGTTCAAGGCCGGCACTGACGATCTGCGCGAATCGCCCGTCGTGGACGTGATCGAGCACTTGATCGGCAAGGGTTATGACCTCCGCTTGTACGACGACAACGTCAACATGGCGGCGCTGACGGGGGCGAACCGTGATTACATCCTCAATCACATCCCGCACATATCGCGTCTGATGGTGGACACGGTGGATGAGGTGATGGAGTTCGCCGACACTGTGTTGGTAGGCAACGGCGCCAATGAATTCCGGTCAGCCGTCGCCAACCTCCGACCGGGTCAGACCGTCATCGATCTCGTCCGGGTGATCGACCGCACCAGCGACGAGAACTACGACGGGATCTGCTGGTGAGCCCGAAGCGTGTCCTGATCCTCGTCGAGAACCTGCCCGTGCCGTTCGACAGGCGAGTCTGGCAGGAGGCGACGACATTGCAGGCTCATGGCTGGCAGGTCAGCGTCATCTGTCCGAGCGGCAAGGGCTACGAGACGACGCGGGATGTAATCGACGGAATCCATATCTACCGGTATCGCCTGCCCACGGAGGGAAGCGGGGCGCTCGGCTATCTGTCGGAGTATTCGACGGCGCTGTGGCACACCTTCCGCCTGGCCTTCCGCGTGCGAAAAGAACGTGGGTTCGACGTCATCCATGCGTGCAACCCGCCCGATCTGCTGTTCTTGGTCGGCTTATTCTTCAAAATCTTCGCCAAGACAAGATTTCTGTTCGACCACCACGACATCAACCCCGAACTCTATGAAGCCAAATTCGGTCGCCGCGATGCCTTCTGGCGATTGATGATCTGGCTGGAACGTGCGACGTTTCGGACAGCCGATGTGTCGATCGCGACCAACGAGTCTTACCGCCGTATCGCGATTGATCGAGGGGGTATGGACCCGCAGCGGGTATTCGTCGTGCGCAGCGGGCCTATGCTCGAACGCCTCAAGACACTGCCCCCGAAACCCGAGTTGAAGCGTGGTCGAAAGTACTTGGTGGGCTATGTGGGCGTCATGGGCAAGCAGGAGGGCATCGACCTTCTGTTGCTTGCGGTGAAGCACATCGTCCAGGACATGGACCGTCACGATGTGCACTTCGGCTTGGTCGGCGGCGGCACTTCGCTGGCCGAGATGCAGCAACTGGCGATCACACTCGGCGTCTCGGAGTACGTCACTTTCACCGGCCGCGTCCCCGACACCGAGCTTCTCGAGATGCTGAACACCGCAGATGTCTGTGTCAATCCGGACGTGGCGAATGAGATGAACGACAAGTCGACGATGAACAAAATCATGGAATACATGGCTCTGGGCAAGCCGATCGTGCAGTTCGACTTGACGGAAGGACGATACTCCGCCGGTGAGGCCTCCCTGTATGCCGAGAAAAATGATGCCGAAGACATGGCGCGAAAGATCGTCAACTTGTTGGATGATCCCGAAAGGCGCGCGCAGATGGGTGCGTTCGGTTTGGCACGCGTCCAGAATGAACTCGCCTGGCACTACGAAGTTCCCAAGCTTATCCGCGCATACGACGAAGTAATGTCCAAGCGTTAGAGATTCAGACCTCGTTTTTCCTCGCGATGAACTCGCGATGCCAGACTTCCAGTGAAAGCAACGTCCAGATGCGGGACTCTTCGTCACGGACGCCTCGCGAATGATCGTTCAACAGCCGGGCCACGATCTCGCCATCGAGGTTGTTTCCGACATACGACGAAGGTCCGGTGAGTAGGTCGAATGCCATTTCCCGTAAGCCGTGCCGAAACCATCGGTCCAATGGAACTTTGAAACCCACCTTCGGCCGATCGACCACGTCGTCGGGCAGATAGCGACGCGCGACTTCCTTGACCACCCACTTCGTTGTTCCGCCACGGACTTTGACGGCGCTCGGCAGGTCGAAAGCGAGCTCCACCAAACGGTGATCGAGGAACGGCGGGCGCGTCTCGAGTGAGGCTGCCATCGACATCCGGTCACCGCGCTCGAGCAGATTGTCGGTGAGCCAGACGCAGGTATCTGCAAACAGCATCCGGCGCAGGGCATCGCCACGCCCTCGGCTGTACGCACTCGGTGCGCCGCGCGGTGATCGGCGGCCGGTCAGCCGGTTCCGTTCCGTCACGGTGAACGGGGCGAACCACGCGCGTAGCCGATCCTCATACTTGCTCTCGCCCATGGCGCGGACGGCGATCCTGAGTCGAGACTTGCTCGCGGGCAGTGCGTGTTCCAAGCGGTCAAGCATTCCCAGTGAGGGGGCGGCACCGAGCCAGCGGGTGGCGCGGGCGAACTTGTACTTGGGGTAGCCGCCGAACAGTTCGTCACTCCCCTCTCCGCTCAGCACGACTTTGACCTGCTCGCGCGCTAGTTGTGCCAGCCGGAAGACCGCCACATCCGCCGGCTCGGAAAGCGGTCCGTCCCTGTGCCAACTCAGCTTCCCCCAGTTGTTCATGAAGTCATCGGCGGTGACCAGGACGTCATGGTGAATTGTTCCGTTGAGTTCGGCAACCTTTCGCGCCCAGACAGTCTCGTCAAGACGTTCGTCGCCGAAACTCGCGCCGAACGTATGTAGGTGCTGCCCCGGGTTCTCCCGCCTGGTCATGGCCGTCAACAGACTGCTATCGACGCCGCCGGAGAGATAAACGCCCACCGGCACATCAGCGACGAGGGATTCACGCACGGACGTTTTGAGCGCCTCATCGACGAAGTCAACAGCCTCCTGCGTCGTTACCGCGCGACGCGAGGGGCGGGAGGCCAACTCCCAGTACGCTGAGACGCGGACCCCGCCGTCGGAACCGAGCACCAGGTGGTGCCCTGGCGGAAGCTTGCGCACACCTCGGACGAGTGTGTGCGGGGCAGGTACTGCACGCTGCGCCAGGTAGTCATGGAGGCTGTCGTCGTCGATCGCAGGCGAATCGATGACCGGTAGCAGCGCCTTGATCTCGGAAGCGAAGGCGAACAGACGGCTATCCGCGTAGTAGTACAGCGGCAAGATGCCCAGCCGGTCCCGGAACACGTGAGTCTCGCCGGTTCGAGAATCGAAGACCGCGTAGGCGAACTGGCCTCGTAGACGATTCACTCCCGTCGGCCCGTATTTCTCGAAGACGGCCAGCAGAACTTCGGTATCACCTTGCGTCTGAAACGGATACGACGTCAGATCATGGCGCAGCTCACGATAGTTCAGTATCTCGCCGTTGAACACGAGATGCCGATGCCCGCTCGCGTCGACCATCGGCTGGTGGGACCCTTCCAGGTCGATGATCGACAGCCGCCTATGTGCCATACCGGTAGGACCATCCAACCAAAGACCCATCGCATCTGGCCCACGATGACGGAGCAACGTTGCCATCCGCGACAGCGTCTCGCGGTCAACGGACTGCCCGTCAAACCGTCGGAGCCCGGCTATCCCGCACATAGGGCAATCACGATGGCAGGATTAACAGATTCAAGTAAGGCTGTCGTGGTCTCGGTCGGCAATGGCGGTCGGCCCCTCGTCCAAATCCAAGAAACCGGCATGTGACGGCAGTACGTACTCGTTCGCCGAAGTCTAGCCTGCCGAACGACCCGCCGCGGGATGTCCCACCGGATAGCTCGCCGTCGGGTCCGCGGGAATGTCGACGACGGCGGCGAGCCCACGGTGATCGGATCCGGGCACCTCCACGGTGTACGCCGACGAGGCTGCGCAATTGCGCAGCAGGACATGGTCGATCCCGACCACCGACGGCAGCCACGGCCTGCTCGGGTAGCTGCGGGTCAGGCCCGCCCCGGCTTGTTCGGCGGCGTCGCGGTACCCCTCGTCCAACAGCTGACGGAAGGGTTTCATGTCGTAGGTCGCGTTGAGGTCGCCCGCCACGATGACCGCACCGGAGCCGGCGCTGTCCGCCAACTCCCGCAGCGTCTCGGGAAATCGGGCGATGTCGTTCTGAAACCAGCGCAGCGGCTGCACCCACGGTGCGGCGAGATGAACCGCGAGCACGGTGACGTCGAATCTCACCCCAGGAACCCGGATCCGAGTGCTCAGCATCGGCATCTGGTAGCCGTCGACGGTGCCGGAGGCCACGATCGGATTTCGACTCCACACCCCGATCCCATCAGCCGACGGGCGCGGCTCGATCACCCGGTGGCCGAAGATCGTGTCGAGTCCGGCACCCGACATGGCTTCGGTCACTTGCGGGGTCATCTCCTGTACCACCAGGACATCGGCCGCCGATGACGCCAACTCCACCACCGCCCGCGCGTCGGCGCCTCCCATTCCGAGATTCGCGGTGAGCACCCGCAGCGCGACCGTGGGGACACCGGTCTCCTCGGGACCGAAGTAGCGCGGCGCCACCACCGCGAGCATCACCACACACAGCCCCGCGGCCACGATCGTCGCCGCCCACCGCCGCGCCACCGCGAACAGCACCATCGACGCGACACCCGCCGCGGTCAGGTAGGGCGACGCCGCGGCCAGCACCAGCACGACCTCGCTGTCGACCGGCAGGTAGCGCGACACCAGCCCCGCGAACGCCAACGCGAATGCAAGCACGCCGAGAACCGTCGCCGGCACTCGAATCATGTTGTGCGTTTACGGTTCTCGTGCGATCTAGCCCAGACGACGCAGACGCGGCTCGAGGTCGCGCTGGAACAATTCGAGGAACCGGCGCTGATCGTGGCCCGGGGCGTGGAACACCAGGTGGTTGAGCCCCCAGTCGACGTAGTCCTTCACCTTCTCGACGGCTTCATCGGGATCCGACGCCACGATCCAGCGCTTGGCGACCTGCTCGATGGGCAGCTCGTCGGCGGCCTTCTCCATCTCGATCGGATCGTCGATGGAGTGCTTCTGTTCGGCGGTCAGCGACAACGGCGCCCAGAACCGGGTGTTCTCCAACGCCAACTCGGGATCGGTGTCGTAGGAGATCTTGATCTCGATCATCCGGTCGATCTCATCGGCGTTGCGCCCAGCGGCCTCCGCCCCCTCTTTCACCGCGGGGATGAGCTTGTCCTTGTACAGCTCCTCCCCCTTGCCGCTGGTGCAGATGAACCCGTCACCCGCGCGGCCCGCGTACTTGGCCACCACCGGACCGCCCGCGGCGATGTACACCGGAATTCCGCCCTCGGGCACGTCGTAGATCGAGGCGCCCTTCGTGCGGTAGTACTCGCCGTCGAAGTCGACCCGGTCGCCCAGCCACAGCTCGCGCATCAGCTTGACCGACTCGCGCAGCCGCGCGAAGCGCTCCTTGAACTCCGGCCAGTCGCCCTCGTACCCGGTGGCGATCTCGTTGAGCGCCTCGCCCGTGCCCACCCCGAGGAAGATCCGGTTCGGATACAGACACCCCATCGTCGCGAACGCCTGCGCGATCACCGCGGGGTTGTACCGGAACGTCGGGGTCAACACCGACGTCCCGAGGATGAGGTTCTTGGTCCGCTCACCGACCGCCGTCATCCACGCCAGCGAGAACGGCGCATGGCCGCCCTCATGGCGCCACGGCTGGAAATGGTCACTGACCGTCGCGCTGTCCATCCCGTGCGCTTCGGCCGCCACGGCCAGCTCGACCAGTTCCCGCGGCGCGAACTGTTCCGCCGACGCCTTGTATCCGAGTTTGAGTTCAGCCACGGGTTCGTTTCTACTCCCTTGCATAGACTCGCGGCATGGCAGCAGGCTTGAGCGCCATCACCGACACCGTCCATTTCGCCTACACCGACCTCGTCAACTGGACGCTGGTAACCGACGAGACGGGCGTGATGCTCATCGACACCGGCTTCCCCGGCAACCGCGACGACGTCCTGCAGTCGCTTCGTGAGCTCGGCTTCGGCGTCGACGATCTGCGCGCAATCCTGTTGACCCACGCGCACATCGACCATTTCGGCTCGGCGATCTGGTTCGCCGAGACGCACGCCACGCCGGTCTACTGCCACGCGGCCGAGGTCGGCCACGCCAAACGGGAGTACCTCGAACAGGCCTCTCCGGTCGACATCGCCAAGCACATCTGGCGCCCGCGCTACCTCACGTGGTCGGTGGCGATCACCCGTAAGGGCGGCATGCTACGCGACGGCATCCCCACCGCGCGGGCCCTGACCGAGGACGTCGCGGCGAAGCTTCCGGGCAGGCCGATGGCGATCCCGACTCCCGGACACACCGGTGGGCACTGCTCGTTCCTGGTCGACGGCGTCCTGGTGAGCGGCGACGCGCTGGTCACCGGGCACCCGCTCTCGACGCGCGGCGGCCCGCAGCTTCTGCCCGGACTGTTCAACCACGACCAGAACGGCTGCGTGCGCAGCCTGTCGGCTCTCGGACTGCTCGACACCGAGGTGCTGCTGCCGGGGCACGGGCCGGTGTGGCGGGGGTCGATTCGCGACGCGGCCGAAGCGGCGGCGCGCGCTTAGACCAGCTTCTGGTACCCGAGCAGGAACACCGCGGTCAGGCACAGCCCGCACGCGATCACGATGGTCGGCATCAGGATCATCGCGTCGAGTTCGTCGTCGTCGAGCACGTCGCTCTCGAACCGGCCGAACAGCACGCGCGCCAATCCCGTCCGGCGGAAGGTGTGCACCATGATCCGGACGGCCTTCGTCTCGCGGCGCCGCCCGATGAACACCCGCGACGCCACCCCGAACACGAACGTCAGCAGGCCGGCCGCAACCAGCAGCCAGCCGACCATCGTCTGCGATACCGCCACCATCACCCCCGGCGCCGCGCGGCTCATCGTGCTTCGCGCGACACCGGAGCCCAGCCTATAGGCCTGCCCGAAGGCCGAGGTGCTCTCTGAGCGTGGCGCCGGTGTACTCGGTGCGGAAGCTGCCCCGCTCCTGCAGCAGCGGCACCACCTTGTCGACGAACTCGTCGAGGCCGCGCGGCGTGAGATGCGGCACCAGGATCAGCCCGTCGCACGCGTCGGACTGCACGTGCAGGTCGATCTCATCGGCGACCTCGGTCGGGGTTCCGACGAACTGCTGCCTGCTGGTCACCGCGATGACGAGTTCGCGGATCGAGAGGTGCTCGGCCTCCGCCCGTTCCCGCCACGCTTTTGCCAGCGCCTTGGGGTCACCGTGGCGGACGCGACCCTGGGTCACCGTCGGGTCGTCGGCGGGTTCAACGTCGGGCAGCGGGCCGTCGGGATCGTATGCGGACAGATCGCGCTGCCAGACCTGCTCGAGCATGGTGATCGCGGTCGGGCCGGTGACCTGTTGCAGCCGGATGTGACGCGCCTTGTCGACGGCCTCCCGATGGGTCTCCCCCAGCACGAACGTCGCCGCCGGAAAGACCTTCAACTGGTCGGGGTCGCGGCCGAACGACTTCGCACGGTCCTTGACGTCGGTGTAGTACTTCTGCCCGGCCTCCAACGCCGAATGCAACGTGAACAACGCGTCGGCATGCTGCGCGCCGAACGTGCGCCCGTCGGCGGAGTCACCGGCTTGAAGCAGCACCGGGTGGCCCTGCGGCGGTGGGGGCAGCGTCGCAACGCCTCGCACGTCGAACTGCGCTCCGGTGTGTTCGACCCGGCGGATCCGGCCGGGCTCGACGTAGACGCCGCCAGCGGCGTCGGCCACCACCGCGTCGGGTGCCCAACTGTCCCAGAACTTCCGGGCGACGGTGATGAATTCCGCGGCCCGCTCGTAGCGGTGCGCGTGGTCGAGGAAGCCACCGCGCCGGAAGTTCTCGCCGGTGAACGCGTCCGACGACGTGACCATGTTCCACCCGGCCCGGCCGTCGGAGAGATGGTCGAGGGTGGCGAATTGCCTTGCCACCTCGAAGGGTTCGTTGAAAGTGGTGTTGATGGTGCCGACCAGTCCCAGCCGGTCGGTGACCGCGGACAGCGCCGCGAGCACCGTGAACGTGTCGGGCCTGCCGACGACGTCGAGGTCGTGGATGCGTCCCAGATGCTCGCGCAGCCGGAGGCCCTCGGCGAGGAAGAAGAAGTCGAACAGCCCCCGCTCCGCCGTCCGCGCCAGGTGCACGAACGAGTCGAACTCGATCTGACTTCCCGAGTCGGGGTCCGACCACACCGTGGTGTTGTTGACACCGGGGAAGTGGGCCGCGAGATGAATGGGCTTACGTTGCTTGCCTTCCCGTATGCGCACGGTCACAGGCCCCACCTCTTGGCGATCAGTTCGTGTGAGCGCAGTCGGTCGCTGTGCCGGTGACACACCGAGGTGACCACCAGCTCGTCGGCGCCGGTGGCCCGCCGCAGCGTATCGAGCTTCTCGGCGACTTCCTCTGCGTCACCGACGAACTGGGTCTCGGTGTGATCGCGGACGACGTCGAGTTGCGCCTCGGACAACGGTGTCACCGCGTCGGGATCGGGATACGGGACCGCGCCGTCACCGGCGCGGATCGAGTACACCCAGTGGCCGTAGCTCGACGCGAGATGGTGCGCGGTGGCACTGTCGTCGGCGACCACGATGTCCGCCGAAACCACCACGTACGGGTCGGCGAGCGATGGCGACGGTCGAAACGCGGCGCGGTAGGCGTCGACGGCGTCACCGCTCGAGCGGTGCCCGGTGAGGGCACCGGCCTGACGCCGTGGGTCTTCGGCAGCAGCGCAGGGCAGAGCGCGCGGGTGGCCGGGGAGCGGGGGTTGCCGTTCGTGGCCAGCTACCACATCACCCCCGCCACCGCGCTGGACGCCGTCGACGCCTACCGCGCCGCGTTTCGACCGTCGCCATCGCTCGCCGACCCGTACGTGGTGGTTTCGGCGGA
>NZ_LQIH01000025.1:0-49431 GCF_001499835.1 Mycolicibacterium novocastrense | reverse complement strand
CACACAACGCCAGTCCAACCACACAACGCCACTGGCGGGGATCAATCCACGATCCCCGCCAGTCGGCACGTCTACCGTTGACTCACCGGCCCACCCGGACGCGAGGACTTCATGACGCAAGGCAACGACCCACGACCGGCCAGACAGACTTCGGCCGGCAAGCCGGCCAGACAGACTTCGGCCGGCGACCCGGCCAAACAAACCAGAGTCATCGTCGAACTGATCGACCACACCAGCAGGATCGCCACTGCCAACGACCGAGGAGATCTGGTCGAGCGGCTGGCCAAGGCCAAGGACCGCATCACCGACGCGCAGATCCGGGTGGTGATCGCCGGTCAGCTCAAACAGGGCAAGAGCCAATTGTTGAACTCGCTTCTCAACGTTCCTGTCTCGCGGGTCGGTGACGACGAGAGCACGGTGCTGCCGACCGTGGTGACCTACGGCGAGACCGCCGCCGCCAAGCTCATCGTGGCGCGCGGCGAGGGCGAGGAACCCGAGGCCGTCGAGATCCCGATGGCCGACATCAAGAACGACCTGCGTCGCGCGCCGCAGGCCCATGGTCGTGAGGTGATCCGGGTGGAGGTGACCGCGGCCAGCCCGCTACTCAAGAACGGGCTCGCCTTCGTCGACACCCCGGGCGTCGGCGGGCACGGCCAACCTCACCTCTCCGCGACGCTGGGTCTGTTGCCCGACGCCGATGCGCTGTTGATGTGCAGCGACACCAGCCAGGAGTTCACCGAGCCCGAGATGACGTTCATGCGGCAGGCCTTCGAGATCTGCCCTGTCGCAACGATAATCGCGACCAAGACCGACCTGTATCCGCATTGGCGCCAGATCGTCGATGCCAACAAGGCGCATCTGCAGCGTGCGGGTGTCAACGTGCCGATGATCCCGGCCTCCTCACTGCTACGCAGCCACGCGATCGCGCTCAACGACAAGGAACTCAACGAAGAGTCGAACTTCCCGGCCATCGTAAAGTTCCTCAGCGAGCAGGTGCTGGCGCTGCAGAACGGCCGGATCCGCGACCACGTCGTCAACGAGATCTATTCGGCGGCCGAACATTTGACGCTCAAGGTCAAGGCCGAGCTGTCCGCACTCAACGACCCCGAGACGCGTGACCGGCTGAAGGAGGACCTCGAGCGGCGCAAGCAGGAGGCTCAGGATGCCTTGCAGCAGACCGCGCTGTGGCAGCAGGTGCTCAACGACGGGATCGCCGATCTGACCGCCGATGTCGACCACGATCTGCGCGGGCGGTTCCGCATCATCGGCCAGCACATCGAAAAGGTCATCGACACCTGCGACCCGACACATCACTGGGCCGAGATCGGCGCCGAACTCGAGAACGCGGTCGCCACGGCCGTGGGCGACAACTTCGTCTGGGCCTATCAACGCGCCGAGGCGCTGGCCGCCGAGGTCGCGCGCACGTTCATCGAGGCGGGTCTCGACGCCGTCAGCATGCCCCAGCTCGACCCCAGCCGGATGGGTGCCAGCCTCGGCGAGATGAAATCGCTGGGCAAGCTGGAGGCCAAGCCGGTCCGCGCGGGACGCAAGCTGACCATGGGCATGCAGGGCTCCTACGGTGGCGTCCTGATGTTCGGCATGATGACGTCGTTCGCGGGCCTGGGCATGTTCAACCCGATCTCGCTGGGGGCGGGTCTACTGATGGGGCGGACGGCGTACCGCGAGAACATGGAGAACCGGATGCTGCGGGTGCGCAACGAGGCCAAGACCAACACCCGCCGATTCCTCGACGACACCCAGTTCGCGGTGGGCAAGGAATCGCGCGACCGGCTCAAGGCCATCCAGCGGCAGCTGCGCGACCACTACCGCGGCATCGCCAACCAGACCTCCAGATCACTCAACGAGTCGTTGCAGGCGACCATCGCCGCCGCGCAGGTCCAGGAGGCCGAACGCAGTGGCCGGATCAAGGAACTCGAGCGCCAACTGAACATCCTCGACCAGGTCACCGAGCACGCCACCAAACTGATGCGCACCGAATCGGCGCCCGAACCCGTCGGGACCACGTAGCGGCGTCGGTGCATAAGCTGGACTCTTGGCCATCGCCGAACGCCGGAGGGCAGCCAGGAGCATTGGTGGGCAGCGCGAAATGAGCACGAGCGACCAGGTGCGCGCGATCCTGGGTGGAACCATCCAGGCGTACCAGGCCGATCCCGCGTATGGTCATCGCCCCGATGTGCACAACGAGCTGGAGCGCATCGGTGGTCGGCTCAACCAGCCGATCCGGATCGCCCTGGCCGGCACGCTCAAGGCGGGCAAGTCGACGTTGGTGAACGCGCTTGTGGGCGAGGACATTGCGCCGACGGACGCCACCGAGGCCACCCGGATCGTCACGTGGTTCCGGCACGGTCCCACACCGAAGGTGACCGCGAACCACCGCGGCGGCAGGCGGTCCAACGTGCCGATCGGGCGCGATCCCAACGAGGGCGGGCTGACGTTCGACTTCGCCACGCTCGACCCAGGAGACATCGTCGACCTGGACGTGGAGTGGCCGGCCGCCGAGCTGATCGACACCACGATCATCGACACCCCGGGTACGTCGTCGCTGTCGCGCGACGTCTCCGAGCGCACCCTGCGCCTGCTGGTCCCCGAGGACGGGGTGCCAAGGGTCGATGCGGTGGTCTTCCTGTTGCGGACGCTGAACGCCGCCGATATCGCGCTGCTCAAGCAGATCGGTGAGTTGGTCGGTGGTTCCGCGGGCGCGTTGGGCGTGATCGGGGTGGCTTCTCGCGCCGACGAGATCGGGGCGGGGCGCATCGATGCGATGCTGTCGGCCAAGGACGTCGCGACGCGGTTCACCGCCGAGATGGAGCGGACCGGGACGTGTCAGGCGGTGGTGCCGGTGTCCGGCCTGTTGGCGTTGACGGCACGGACGCTGCGGCAGAGCGAGTTCGTCGCGCTGGAGAAGTTGGCCGGGGTGGACGCCGCCGAGCTGACCAAGGCGATGCTGTCGGTGGACCGCTTCGTCCGCGACGACAGCCAGTTGCCGGTGGACGCCGCAACGCGGGCGGCGTTGCTGGACCGGTTCGGCATGTTCGGGATCCGGATCTCGATCGCGGTGCTGCGCGCCGGGGTCAGCGATTCGGTGGCGCTGGCCGATGAGTTGTTGGAACGCAGCGGATTGGTGGCGCTGCGGGAGGTGATCGATCAGCAGTTCGCGCAGCGGTCGGATCTGCTCAAGGCGCACACCGCGCTGCTGTCGCTGCGGCAGTTCGTGCAGGCCAACCCGATCTACGCGACGCCCTACATACTGGCCGACATCGACCCGCTGCTCGCCGACACGCACGCGTTCGAGGAGCTGCGGCTGTTGAGTCAGTTACGTTCGCGGCCGACAACATTGAACGACGACGAGATGGCCTCGCTGCGCCGGATCATTGGTGGTTCGGGCACCGACGCGGCCAGCAGGCTCGGGCTGCAGCCGGACAATCCGTACGACGGGCCGCGTGCGGCGTTCGCGGCCGCACAGCGCTGGCGTCGGCGCGCCGAGCATCCGTTGAACGACCCGTTCACCACCAGGGCATGCCGGGCGGCGGTCCGCAGCGCCGAGGCGTTGGTGGCCGCGTACGCCGCGCAGCACCGGGCCTAAGGGGTCGGCGGCGCCGTCACGGTCTCGGTCACCGTTTCGGTGCTGGTCTCGGTGCTGATGCTCGTGGTCGGCGGAGGGGTGGTCGTCGTGGTCGTCGTGGTGGTTGTGGTGGTCGGCTCCGTGGTGGTCGGCGCGGCCGGTGGTGCGGTGATGGTCTCGGTCACCGTCTGGGGTGACGGTGTTGTGGTGACCGGTGCGGCGGTCCGCGTCGTCGTCAACGGCGTCAACGACGTCGGTTCGGTGGTGGAGTCATTGCCGCTGATCAGGCTGGCCAGCCCCCACACGATGAGGGCGACGAGCAGGGCGCCGATGGCGCCGAACGCGACCAGCGCCGCGGGTTTGCGGTACCAGGGAATCGGCTCCTCGGGAGGCAACCCGGGCCCGCCGTCGCCGTAATTGAGGTACGCCGTCGGCTCGTTGTCGGGATGGTTCGGGTCGTCGGGGGGTCCGTATCGCGCCACGGCCACCGATAGTAGGCGCTCAGGGGTACGGATAGAGCGTGCGCGTCACATTCGTCCGGGGTCGGCGCGTCGTGCGGGTCGTGGTCGGATCCTCGTCCTCGTCGGCCTCGCTGGTGGGCGTCGTGTCGCTGCTGGTCGTCGCCTCGCTGGTGGTCGTCGTCTCGCTGCCCGACGTCGTCTCGGTGCCCGACGTCGTTCCCGAGGGCGTCGGGTCGTTGATCTCGGTCGTCTCCGGTGGACTGGTGGTGGTGATCGTGGGGGTCGCGGTGGTGGATGTCCGGGTCTCGGTTGCGGTGAATGTCGGCTCGTAGTTCAGCGGTGCCTGCGGCGGCTCGCTCGATCGGCCGGTGACGAACGAGACCGCCAGCACCAGGATTCCGATCGCGAGCAGGCCCAGCAGGCTCGCGCCGACGACTTCCGGCGTGCGGTTGTACCAGGGCTGCGGCGGCGGGTTCCCACCGCGGTCGTCGTCGCTGTCACCGCCGGGCACGGCCACTGATCGTAGGGCCGCACGCCCGCGCGCGCCTGCTCAGCGAAGCTGCGGCAGCACCTCGCGAGCGACGAACTCCAGGTGATCGAGGTCTGACATATCGAGAACCTGCAGGTATATGCGCTGCACTCCGGCCTGGAGGAATGGTCTGAGTTTGTCGGCGATCTCGGCGGGCGTGCCGACCGTCGGAGAGTTGCTCCGCAACTCGTCGACCTCGCGGTTGATCGCGGCCGCCCTGCGGGCGATTTCGCCGTCGTCGCGGCCGGCGCACAGCACGAACGCCGCGGAGTACGTCATCGAATCGGGGGATCGCCCGGCATCGGACACCGCCGCGGCGACGCGCTCGAACTGGGTCTTGACCGTGTCGAGCGGCACGAACGGGACGTTGAACTCGGTGGCGTACTTCGCGGCCAGTGCCGGCGTGCGCTTGGCGCCCTGGCCGCCGATGATCACCGGCGGATGCGGTGACTGCGCGGGTTTGGGCAGGCCGGGAGAGTCGGCGACCGTGTAGTGCCGGCCGGTGTAGTCGAACGTCTCGCCCCGTGGCGTCGTCCACAGACCGGTGATGATCTCGAGCTGTTCGGAGAGCCGGTCGAATCGTTCGCCGAGCGACGGGAACGGGATCGCGTACGCCTGGTGTTCGGCCTCGAACCAGCCCGCGCCGAGGCCGAATTCCACCCGGCCCCCACTCATCTCGTCGACCTGGGCGACCGATATCGCCAGTGGGCCCGGAAATCGGAAGGTCGCGGAGGTCACCATCGTCCCCAGGCGGATCGTCGACGTCTCGCGCGCGATACCCGCCAGCGTGACCCACGAGTCGGTCGGGCCCGGCAGGCCGTCGCCGCTCATCGCGAGGTAGTGATCGGACCGGAAGAAGGCGGAGAAGCCCAGATCTTCGGCGGCTCGCGCGACGGCGAGCTGGTCGGCGTACGACGCGCCCTGCTGCGGTTCGACGAAAACCCGGAAATCCACCGATGAGCTCACGGACGCCAGCTTAGGCACGATCGACGGGTCACAGCCCGCGGCGGTTTGCGCGCACCGCCTCGACGGTCGCCGGGTCGCCGTCGAAGTCCAGGCGCACTTCGTCGCGACCGGAGATGAACAGCAGCAGTTCCTGCGCTTCGCCGACGACGGTCAGCGGTTGCCCCTTTCCGACCGTGGCAAGCACCTTGCCCTGCGGTGTCTTCAGCGTCATCCGCGCGGGCGCCTTGGCCAACGTCATCTTCGCCATCAGCGGTAGCGAACGTGTCAGAGCGCTGACCGTGCTGTCATCCAGAGGCCTTGGCTCCCAACCGGATTGCGCGCGCCGGACGTCCTCGTGGTGAATGTACATCTCGCCCATGTTGGCCACCGGGTCGAGCAGTTTGAACGGCGAGTACAGCGGCGGGCCGGAGGCGACCTTGTCGAGCAGTTCCTGCCAGTCGGTCTGCGCGGTCTGCCGTTGCACCTTGTCGGTGTATCCGGCCAGTGCGGGGATCATGATCCCCGGGGTGGC
The DNA here is from genome assembly GCF_001499835.1 of Mycolicibacterium novocastrense. NCBI lineage: Bacteria > Bacillati > Actinomycetota > Actinomycetes > Mycobacteriales > Mycobacteriaceae > Mycobacterium > Mycolicibacterium novocastrense. The sequence goes on along the minus strand of NZ_LQIH01000025.1, from coordinate 43,381 downwards.
GTCGAGCCTGCGCTCGCGTACCACCAGATGCGCGGCGAGGTCCCGGGTGGTCCAGTCCCCACACAAGGTGGGGGCGTCCGGTCCGACCTCGCGCATGGTCTCGACGAGTGCGGCGCGTTCCCGTTGTGCGGCGGTCATTTCTCCACCTTAGGGACGGGCGAGCGTCACACGCCCCACCTGACCATCTGCCGGCCGGGATGGGCTTCGTGCCACGCGGCGATCGCCGCATCCCAGTCTTCGCCGTCCAATTCGGTGATCGACGCGGGGAAGATGCCGTCCTCCTCCTTTCGGGTGTGCTCCCAGAGGTCCTCGACGGCGTCGCGGATGGCGCGCTGATCGGCCTCGCGGGTCGGGTCCACGGCGGCGAGGAGCGCGGCGAGTTCACGGTGCTCGCGGATGAGGGGCTCGATGTGCTCGGCGAACAGCTCGTCGCGCAGAAGCACCTTGAACAGGCCGTTCTCCTCCCCGCGCCAGTGGGTCTCCAGCTCCTGCGCCATCTCGGCCAACAGCCGTCGCGCGGTGTCGAGGTCGCCGCGGTCGATGCGCCGGACGGCTTCGCCGCCCAGGTTGAGGACATGGGCGTGCTCCGCGATGTAGTCGCGGATCAGCGGCAGGTCACGGCACCCGCAGTACTGACACATCGCGTCCGACGCTACGCCGCGGGAACAAATCCGCGAGGAGGCCCGTTGACCGATTCGACAGTTGAGTGAAACAGACTCAAGTTTGAGTTGACAGGGTAGGGTTCGTCGGCGCAGGCTTGAGTGCGGTGCACTCAGACCCCAACAAGCAGGACTATTCCAGGAGGAACCAACATGGCTCGTGCGGTCGGAATCGACCTCGGGACCACCAACTCCGTCGTCGCGGTACTGGAGGGTGGCGATCCCGTTGTCGTCGCGAACTCCGAGGGCTCCCGCACCACGCCGTCCGTCGTCGCGTTCGCGCGTAACGGAGAGGTGCTGGTCGGCCAGCCCGCCAAGAACCAGGCGGTGACCAACGTCGACCGGACCATCCGTTCGGTCAAGCGGCACATGGGCACCGATTGGTCCGTGGAGATCGACGACAAGAAGTACACGGCGCAGGAGATCAGCGCCCGAACGCTGCAGAAATTGAAGCGCGACGCGGAGAGCTACCTCGGTGAGGACATCACCGACGCCGTCATCACCGTGCCCGCCTACTTCAACGACGCCCAGCGGCAGGCCACCAAGGAAGCCGGGCAGATCGCCGGGCTCAACGTGCTGCGCATCGTCAACGAGCCCACTGCGGCGGCGCTGGCGTACGGCCTGGACAAGGGCGAGAAGGAACAGACGATCCTGGTCTTCGACCTCGGCGGCGGCACGTTCGACGTCTCGTTGCTCGAGATCGGTGAGGGCGTGGTCGAGGTGCGCGCCACCAGTGGCGACAACCACCTGGGCGGCGACGACTGGGACGACCGGATCGTGGAGTGGCTGGTCGACAAGTTCAAGGGCACCTCCGGCATCGACCTGACCAAGGACAAGATGGCGATGCAGCGGCTGCGTGAGGCCGCCGAGAAGGCCAAGATCGAGCTGAGCTCGAGCCAGAGCACCTCGATCAACCTGCCCTACATCACCGTCGACGCGGACAAGAACCCGCTGTTCCTCGACGAACAGCTGACCCGCGCGGAGTTCCAGCGCATCACTCAGGATCTGCTCGACCGCACCCGCCAGCCGTTCCAGCAGGTGGTCAAGGACGCCGGCATCTCGGTGTCCGACATCGACCACGTGGTGCTGGTCGGCGGCTCGACCCGCATGCCCGCGGTGTCGGATCTGGTCAAGGAGATGACCGGCGGCAAGGAGCCCAACAAGGGTGTCAACCCCGACGAGGTCGTCGCGGTCGGCGCCGCCCTGCAGGCCGGTGTGCTCAAGGGTGAGGTGAAGGACGTTCTGCTGCTTGACGTCACGCCGCTGTCCCTCGGTATCGAGACCAAGGGTGGCGTCATGACCAAGCTGATCGAGCGCAACACCACGATCCCGACCAAGCGGAGCGAGACCTTCACCACCGCCGACGACAACCAGCCGTCGGTGCAGATCCAGGTTTATCAGGGTGAGCGTGAGATCGCCGCGCACAACAAGCTGCTCGGCAGCTTCGAGCTGACCGGTATCCCGCCGGCTCCGCGCGGTGTGCCCCAGATCGAGGTCACCTTCGACATCGACGCCAACGGCATCGTGCACGTGACCGCGAAGGACAAGGGCACCGGCAAGGAGAACACGATCCGCATCCAGGAAGGCTCCGGCCTGTCCAAGGACGAGATCGACCGGATGATCAAGGACGCCGAGGCGCACGCCGAGGAGGACCGCAAGCGTCGCGAGGAGGCCGACGTCCGCAACCAGGCGGAGTCGCTGGTCTACCAGACCGAGAAGTTCGTCTCCGAACAGCGGAGCGGTGAAGGCGGCTCCAAGGTCCCCGAGGACACGCTGGCCAAGGTGGACGCCGCGATCGCCGATGCCAAGAAGGCGCTGGAAGGCACCGACATCGGTGAGATCAAGTCCGCCATGGAGAAGCTCGGCGTCGAGTCGCAGGCCCTCGGTCAGGCCATCTATGAGGCCACCCAGGCCGAGCAGGCGGCGAGCGGCGGTGCGGACGCCGGTGCGGCGGACGACAACGTCGTGGATGCCGAGGTCGTCGACGATGATTCGGACAAGGAGAACAAGTGACAGGAAACGATCCGCACGAGCCGGTGACCGTCACCGACAAACGGCGCATCGATCCGGTCACCGGTGAAGTGAGAGAAGCAGGTTCGGGTCCGGCGCCGGATTCGGCGCCGGACGAGCCCACAGCGACGGCGGCAGGGGAGGAGGCCGACAAGGCCTCCGAACTGCTCGCCGATCTGCAGCGGGTGCAGGCCGATTTCACGAACTACCGCAAGCGGGCGTTGCGCGATCAGCAGGTGGCGGCGGACCGAGCGAAGGCTTCGGTCATCGCAGAGCTGTTGCCGATCCTCGATGATCTCGACCGCGCGCGAAGTCACGGTGACCTCGAGAGCGGACCGCTCAAGGCGATGGCTGACAAGTTGGTCAACACCCTTGAGGGGCTGGGTCTTTCGGGATTCGGTGCCGAGGGCGACGACTTCGACCCCGAACTTCACGAGGCCGTGCAGCACGAGGGCGAGGGCACTCACCCCGTCATCGGCAACGTGATGCGACGCGGCTACAAGGTGGGCGACCAAGTCGTACGCCATGCCCTGGTCGGGGTGGTGGACACGGTTCCCGAGGACGGCGGCAACACCGCCTCGGGCGACGGTGCGCCGGAAGCCGAAGCCGAGTGATGAGGAGGTGGCGCGGAATCGCCGAGAGCGACGAATCCTGCGCCACCTTCGCCTCATCGGCGACGATGGATCCGACGCGAATCGTCGGCAAGCAGCAAAATCTGAAGTGAGAGTGCGATAAACCTACAGAAGCGGAAGGAGGTGACGCGGTATGGCCCAGCGTGAATGGGTCGAGAAGGACTTCTACAAGGAGCTCGGCGTCTCCTCTGACGCCAGCGATCAGGACATCAAACGGGCAGCCCGAAAGCTGCTCGCGGAAAACCATCCCGACCGCAACCCCGGGAACTCGGCCGCCGAGGAGCGGTACAAAGCCGTCTCCGAGGCCAAGGAGGTGCTCACCGATCCGGCCAAACGCAAGGAGTACGACGAGACCCGGCGCCTGTTCGCCAACGGCGGATTCGGCCGCGGCCGGTTCGGCGGGGGCGGGGGCTTCGGCGGTTTCGGTGGCGGCGACGGCGTCGAGTTCAACCTGAACGACCTGTTCGATGCGGCCGGACAGACCGGCGGCGCGAACATCGGCGACCTGTTCGGCGGGCTCTTCGGCCGCGGCGCACAACAGGCGCGACCCAGCAGGCCGCGCCGCGGCAACGACCTCGAGACCGAGGCCGAGCTGTCGTTCCTGGAAGCCACCAAGGGCGTGGCGATGCCGTTGCGGCTCACCAGTCCCGCGCCGTGCACGAACTGTCATGGCAGCGGCGCCCGTCCCGGAACGAGCCCCAAGGTCTGCCCGAACTGCAACGGGTCCGGTGTGATCAACCGCAACCAGGGCGCGTTCGGATTCTCCGAGCCGTGCACCGAATGCCGCGGCAGCGGGTCGATCATCGAGCACCCCTGCCAGGAGTGCAAGGGCACCGGCGTGACCACCCGCACCCGCACGATCAACGTGCGGATCCCCCCGGGCGTGGAGGACGGTCAACGGATCCGGCTGGCCGGCCAGGGCGAAGCGGGTCTGCGCGGCGCACCGTCGGGCGACCTGTACGTCACCGTTCACGTGCGGCCCGACAAGGTGTTCGGCCGCGACGGCGACGATCTGACCGTCACCGTACCCGTCAGCTTCCACGAATTGGCGCTGGGGACAACCCTTTCGGTGCCCACGCTCGAAGGCAAGGTCGGTGTGCGGGTACCCAAGGGCACCTCGGACGGACGCATCCTGCGCGTGCGCGGTCGCGGTGTGCCGAAACGCTCTGGCGGACACGGTGATCTGCTGGTGACGGTGAAGGTGGCGGTGCCGCCGAACCTGGAGGGCGAGGCGGCCGAGGCGTTGGAGGCCTATGCGAAGGCGGAGCGGGCCACTGGCTTTGATCCGCGGGCCGGATGGGCAGGTGCGTAATGGCGGCGAAACGGTCCAACGACGAGGCCCGCACGTTCCTGATCTCCGTCGCCGCGGAGCTCGCCGGCATGCATGCCCAGACGCTGCGCACATATGACCGGCTCGGGCTCGTGCGTCCGCAGCGCACCTCCGGCGGCGGTCGGCGTTACTCGCAGCACGACGTTGAGTTGCTCCGCGAGGTGCAACGGCTGAGCCAGGACGAGGGCGTCAACCTCGCAGGCATCAAGCGCATCATCGAACTGACCAACCAGGTCGAGGCGCTTCAGGCGCGGGTGCGGGAGCTGACCGAGGAAGTCGAGGCGCTGCGGGGTTCTCCGCGCCGCGACCTCGCAGTGATGCCGAAGAGCACCGCGGTGGTGGTCTGGCAGCCCGGAGCGGGTCGGCGGCGACGTCAGGCGGAGTAGAGCTTCTGTCAGCGAATCGTGATCGAGAACCGAGCGGTCTCCGGCTTGCCGGGGGCCGCTTTTCGGTATCCGCCTCTGCGTAGCGCATCCGTCGGCGCCGCCATCGGTTCGATACCGATCAGGTCGTCGTTCGGGGGCGCGAAGAGTTGCGCTGCGGGATAGCCGCTTTCGAATGTCACGTCGATGCGGCGGCCACCTCCGGCGAGGGTGAACACCGCGCCTTCGGGCACCTGGTCGAAACCGTCGTCGTAGGCGGTGACCATCAGGGTCTGCTCACCACCGGGCCAGGGCTCGTCAGCGCCGGTGGGTATGCCCTTGTCGTCCACCGGCAGATGGCGCATCGGCGGGGTGCTCAGCACCCACTCCTCCCGCGGCACACCGGGGATCTTCACGTACGGGTGATAGCCGAAGCACAGCGGTACGGACGTCGACGAGGTGGGTGTCACCGTGGTCTCGATGGCGAGCCTGCGGTCCTCGAGCACCACGTGCTGGGTGAGCAGGTGCGGGAAGGGAAACGCCGCGAGCAGTTGCGCGTCGGCGCCGTAGTCGAGCACCGCGGTCAGGCTGTTGTCGGCACGGTCGCTGACCTCCCAGCCGGGGTAGGCGGCGAGCACGCCGTGGATCGGCGCACCGTGCTCATCGGTCCGCACACCACCTGTGCCCGGAGCCAGGGTGACGACGGACCCGTCGACTTCATAGGTGTTGGCGCTCAACCGGTTCGCCCACGGATACAGGATCGGGATCCCCATGGTCTTGCCGTTGTTCACATACGCGGTCAAACCGCGGCGCTGACCGAGGAACTCGTCACCGGACTCCGCCAACGACGTGCCCACCATGCCTGCGGCGGGCACGAACGTCGCGGTCAGGTCCGACGACGGATCGCTCAGCGTGACGGCGTCGAAGTCGATCACAAGACGATCGTCGCACGCTGCGCACGTGGAGTCGGGCCCCTTACCGGTTTGTGAATCTGGCGACGCTCGGAGCGCCGAAACCGTCGCCAGATGCACAATTCAGCGGGCTCAGTCGTAGACGATCACCGCACGGCCGACGAAATCGCCGCGGCTCAGCGCGTCGATGTGGTCGTTGACGTCTTCGAAGCGGACCTGCGTGACGCTGTCCTTGATCTTGCCCGCCTCGGCGAGCGCGACGACCTCGGTCAGGTCGGTGTAATTGCCCCAGAACGACCCGAAGAACGTGTACTCCCTGCCGACCACCGGAAACAGCGGGATGTCGACGCGGTTGCCCACCAGGCCGACCGACGCGACCGCACCTTCGGTGGCCAGCAGCGCGAAGGCCAATCGGATGCTCTCCTCGGCACCGACACACTCGATCACCGCGTCGAACTCGCGCCTGCCGGTGGCCTGCTCGAGCGCATCACGCACCTGATCGTCGGTCCTACCCCTGGTGTTGACCGTGTGGTCGGCGCCGTTTTCGGTTGCCAGCGCCAGCTTTTCGTCGCTGCGGGCGAAGGCGACCACCGTCGCACCCGCCCCGAGCAGCTTGGCGTACTGGACGGCGTACGCGCCGAGGCCGCCGACACCCATCACCGCCACCGTCGTTCCGGGCCCGAGCACACCCGCCGCACGCAGCTTCTTCAGCCCGCGGTACGGCGTCAGGCCCGCATCGGTCAGCGGCGCCAGCGACACCGGTGACAGGTCGGCCCCGACGGGTATCACCTGTTGGTACGCCACCGGTACGTACTCCGCGTACCCGCCGTGCGGACCGAAGCCGACCCAGTGGCCCTGGTTGCAGATCTGTTCGTTGCCGCGGTGGCACTGGCGGCACGACCCGTCTCCGAGTGGGCCGAAAACCACCGCGCGAGTCCCCTCCGACAGGCCCGCAGACGCCGGCACGTCGGCACCGATCCGGTCGACGGTGCCCGCAACTTCGTGACCCGGCGTAACCGGAAGCGGCATCGGCAGACTGAAGTAGCCGTCGATGAGCTGAAAGTCGGTGCGGCACATGCCTGCGCCGCCGACTTTGATCAGCACCTGGTTCGGCTCGATGTCGGGTATGGGGATCTCCTCCAGCCGCAGCGGCTGCTTGTACCCGTGCATGCGTGCGGCTCGCATCGTCGCCATCTGAGCCCCCGATCGTTGATCTTGATCGGAGTGTACGGGTGCCGCGGCCGCCGCGCGACGTTTCAGGAGGCCAGGGGATCGTGCTGAATACGTTCGGGGGGCGCCCCTTTGGCGATCAGGGCGGCCTTGGTCGCCGTCACCATGGCGGGGCTGCCACATATGAGGATCTGCCGGTCGCCCCAGTTGCCGTAGCGGGTCACCACGTCGGCCAGCACGCCGGTCTGTCGCACGTGCAGGCCGCGGGGCGGCTGCACATCCGGGTAGTCAGCGGCCCACGGCGGGTCGACGTTGAACTCCGAGACCGGTGTGACCGAGAGCCACGGGTTCTGTGAGGCGATCTCCCACAGCGTGCGCAGGTCGTAGAGGTCGCACGGATACCGTCCGCCGAAGAACAGGTGCACCCGCGGATTGACCCCCCAGCGGGTGAGGTCCATGATCAGTGCCCGCAGCGGCGCTAGTCCGGTGCTGCCCGCCACCATCAACACGTCGCCGCCGTCGCGGTCCACGTGCAGCGCGCCGTGTGGGTTGGACAGCCGCCACCGGTCGCCGGGTGTCGTCTCGGCGACGATCGCGGTGCTCACCATCCCCCCGGGCACCGAGCGGATGTGGAACTCGATGCCGCCGCTGGGTTCGGTCGGGATCGACGGGCTCAAGTACCGCCACCGCCGCGGCCACTGCGGAACCTGGACCGTCACGTATTGGCCCGGGTGGTAGAACAGCGGCTGGTCCAGTTGCAGCCGCACGACGGAGACGTCGCGGGTGACGCGCAGGTGCTCGATGACCGTGCCGTCGCAGAACGGCGGGCCGTCCTCGGCGTCGGCGGCGCCGCGCATCACCCCGATCATCAACGCGACCGCGTCATGCGTGGCCTCGGCCAGTTGGTCGTTCCAACTCGAGGCGAAGTGATTGCGGAAGCCGGCATACAGAGCGGTCTGCATGCTGTCGTAATGCCGTTGTGTGACACCGTATTTGCGGTGGTCGCGGCCCAGCTGGGCGAGGAATGCCACTGGCTCCTGCGCCCGCTGGGCGGCGAGTTCGCCGAGAACCCAGCTGACGGCCTGCCCGAACCGCCGGCGTTGCTCGTCCATGTCCGGCGGGAACAGGTCGCGCACCGACATGTCGATCGCGAACCAGTGGGTGTAGAAGCGTCGGATCAGGTCGTCGCCAAGAGCGGGGTCGACCGCGTCGCGCAGCATGCGCAGCGCGTCACGGTCGTCGAGTCCCACGCGGCCCGAGTGTATGTCAGGCGCGTCGCGCCCTTCTTTGGCGAAGTGCCGCCAGCACGATCAGCGCCACGCCCAGGGCGGTCCAGCAGGACAGCACGATGACCGGCACCGCGCCGCCCGCCCCGTCGAAGAACGCCGCCGAGCGCAGCAGGGTGGCGTTGGCGCCCTGCGGCAGGAACTGCCCGAACTGCCCCCAGCCGCTCGGCAGTAGTTCCGGGGCGCTGTTCAGGCCGGACAGCGGATTGCCGACGAGAAGCGCCAAAACCGCGCCCAGCGCCAAGCCGACGCGGCCGAACAGCGATCCCAAGCCCAGCAGGGTCAGCCCCGTCGCCAGGATGCCCAGCGTCAGCGCACCGGTGACTCCCCAGAAGTTCGCGTCGATCGACCCCAACACCCAGCGCAACAGCGCGGCGATGGTCAGGCCGGCGACACCGGCGAAGACCACGGCGGTGGCGAACCGGGTCCACACTTCGCGCTTGAGCGCGAACATCAGCGCGATCGCGGGCAGGAGGCCGGCGAGGGTGATTGGCAGCGCCGACGCGGCCAGCCCGGCGCCGCGTGGGTCGTCGGCGGTCGGTGGCGCCAGGTCCTCGACGCGCAACTGGGCACCGGTCTTCTGCGCGATGCCGTTGCCGATCTGGGTCAACACCTGGGCGATCATCGGGCTGCCACCGGTCGCGATCATCAGCGTGGGGCCCTCAGGTCCGAGGGCGATGCCGCCGTAGACGTCGCGGGCGCGGATCGCTTCGCGCAGCGCGCCGGCGCTCGGGTAATAGGTGAACGAGAACGCGCCCGGGGCCTGCTGCTCCATCGTGGCGGCGACTTGCCCGCTCGCCGCCTGCGGGCCCGCCGCGCCGATCGGCACGTGGTGCGGAGCGGTGCGGGCCGCGGGCAGTGCGAAGGCCAACGCGACGATCGCGATGACGACGGTGAGCACCACGGCCACGCCGGTCGCCCGTATGGCGGCACGCGGCTCGTGCGCCGGTGATGTGTGGTGGATGGACCGCGCGGGGGTTTCGATGGTCATGTCGGCCGCCTTTTCATTCGTCGTTGAATTAATGCGTAGCGGCAGCGTAACTCCGCGGGCCACACTTTTCAACAGGCATTGAAATGATAATCTCGGGGCATGGCGTCACCAGCGAAAACGGCCCGTCGCCGAGGCCGCCGCGAAGGCGAGCCGGTGTCGCGCGACGCGGTGCTCGCCGCGGCGCGCAAGCGGTTCGCCGCCGAGGGATACGAGAAGACGACGCTGCGCGCCATCGCCCGCGACGCCCACGTCGACCCCTCGATGGTGCTCTACTTGTTCGGGTCCAAGGCCGAGCTGTTCCGGGCGTCGCTCAACGTGGTCGTCGACCCTGGGGCGCTGGTCTCCGCGCTCGCCGGGAACTCCCATGACGACCCCGACATCGGCACTCGCATGGTGCGGGCGTACCTGCGGATCTGGCAGTCACCCGAATCGGGTCCGACGATGGTCGCGATGTTGCAGTCGGCGACCTCGAACTCCGATGCTCACGAGGCGTTCCGCGGGTTCATGCAGGACTATGTGCTGAGCGCGGTGTCCCAGGAGCTCGGGGGCACAGAGCAGGCCCGGCTGCGCGCGCTGCTGGCCGCGAGCCAACTCGTGGGCACGGCGATACTGCGCTTCGTCATGAAGATCCCACCGTTGGCCACGCTGCCCGACGACGACCTGGTTCGGCTCCTGGCGCCGACGGTGACGCGGTACCTGACCGCCGGCGCCGCCGAGCTCGGCTTGCCGACGTTCGACGAGTCATAGCCCGTGAATGCCCTTGTACAGCACCATGAGACCGATGACGACGAGGATGCCCGCCGTGAGGACGGCGTGCTGGCTGTCCATCCAGTCCTTGAGCCGGCTCAGCGGTCGGTCGAGGCGATCACCGGAGACCGCATAGGCCAGGATCGGCAGCGCGACCGTCGATCCGGCCGCGATCACGAACCAGGCGACGGCCAGCCAGTCGTCGCGTGCGCTGCCGCCGGCGGTGCCGATCGCCAAACCGGCTGCGGCGCAGATGAACAAGACTTTCGGGTTGGCGACGGTCAAGGCCATCGCCGCACCCCCGGCCCGCAGCGGGGTCAGCGTGCTCAGGCTCTGCATCCATTTGGGTTTGTGGGCTGACTTCTTCCTGTTGAGCCACCGGTGCAGGCCGAACGCGATGAGTGCCGCACCGACCACGATCCGCAACCAGGACGCCCACCCCGGCGGGTGACCCTCGCGCCCGCCCATCAAGCTCGACACCTGCAGGAAGATGCTCGTCAGCAATGCCAGCCCGATGATCCAACCCGCCAGAAAGGCCAGCCCGGTCGGCCGCGGGCGCGCTGTGTGCAGCACGAGGACGGCGGGAATGATCGACAGCGGCGAGAGCGCGACCACCAAAGCCAAGGGAATCAGTTCAGTCAGCAACGATCCCGTGTCCACGAGGCCGAACATTATCGGAATGCCCGCTGTTGGTGCGGTTCTTACCGCCACATGCGGTGCGCGCGTCGCGGCACCTCGGGTCCGGTGTCAGTGCAGACGCCAGAGGACGACCGTCGCGAAGTGGAACGTCAGCGCCCAGAACAACATGGTGATCGCGACGGTCGCGAGGCCGCGCACATTGGTCCGTGCCGGGGGCACGTCCGGCGGCGGACGCAGCCAGTTTCCCAGCAGCGGGTTCACGTAGTAGGGCATGACGACGAAGCTGATGATCAAGCTGGACAACAGGTTTCCGACGAGCAGGTTCAACCACAACGGCAGACGCAGCGGGGACAGGGCGATGGTGAGCAGCATGACGGTCGGATACAGGCCGACCCACACCGCGATCGACGTCTTGAGGTCCGAGGGTGGTGGGGCCGGTCTGCCGTGCTCGTCGAAGGCGAACCAGCTGCCGAACGAATTGTCGACGGTGCGCAGTTCGAAGTCGGAGAACCTCTCGCCCTCGGCAAGGAGGTCGCGCCGCTCCTTGGAGCCCAGCCACCGGTCGAGGTGGGCGGCGGTGTCGTAGCGGTAGATGGCGGTCCACTCGTCCTGGACCCCCGGCACGGGGCGAAACAGCTCGCTACCGCGGAAGCCGGGAAAGGTGTTCTCGGCCAACCGAAGTCGCTCCTGCCACGCGAGAAAGTCGTCCACCTGATCGGCGCTGACGCGGTGGCTGACGACCGCGGTCACCAGCGCATCGTCCGGCTTGGCCCGACCGCCGACGACCTGCTGGGTGGCCGGGCCGTCAAGGTAGTCCCGGCCCGTGCTCAGCCGGTCCTGTCGGGTGGCGCTGTTGAGCCACGCCTGCAGGTGAGCGATCGAATCGAACCGATAGACCACCACCCATTCGGGCTGAACGGCGGTGGGAGGGTTGACCTCGGCGCCGAGGAAACCGGCATACCGGGAGGCCTCGCGGTTGAGGTCGTGCTGCCAGCGCTCGAACTCCCGCTCCTTACCGGCGCGGATCCGCTGCCCGATGATGACCGTGGCGACGGTGTCGTCGTCAGTCTTGGCGTCCATTTGGTGGACTCAGGAGACCGGCAGCGGTCGAGGTCCACGGGAGGCGTCGGCGATCATCACGGTCAGATCGATCGCGTGGGGTGGTACTGGCACGCCTTCCACTCGCCCCCCTCACGCCGGAAGTCGATGTCGAAGGTCTTGGCGGTGGGCTGGTTGGCGGCAGAGAACCGCACCGTGGCGACGGCCGACACCACGGGTTGGCCCGCGACCGTCACCGCGCTGACCGAGATCCGGGTGGGACCGTCGGCCGTGCGGCTGGCGTGCCACTCGTCCTCGAACCCCGCGGCCCGGCGCATGGGTGCGCAGACGTGCTCGGCGAACGATGCGAAATCCGCGCGGTTGTAGGAGCCGTTCATTCCGGCGAGCACCGCGCGGACCTGATCCTCATCGCTGGCCGCTGAAGCGGAGGCAGCCAACGCTGTCGAGGCGACCGCGCTCAGCGCGATGCCCGTGAGCACGGCGGAAAGTCGACGCATGGAACAAGCGTCGCTGATACAGATGTGAAAACTGTGACAGCTGTGCGGCGTGTTGTTCCGATGACGGCACAAGGGACGGTAATCAGGCCGGAAATTGATTAGACTTGAGCGGAACAGACTCAAGATTGACGACGTTGAACTATCCGACAAGCATTTTTGCCAAGCTCACGTACCCAGGAAAGGGAAGGTGTCGTGGACTCGTTCAACCCGACGACCAAGACTCAGGCGGCGCTGACCGCGGCGTTGCAGGCGGCCACGGCCGCGGGCAACCCGCAGATCACCCCCGCCCATCTGTTGATGGCTCTGCTGACTCAGAACGACGGCATCGCCGCACCCCTTCTCGAGGCCGTCGGCGTCGAACCGGCGACGATCCGCGCGGAGGCGCAACGACTCCTCGACCGGCTACCCAGCGCCAGCGGCGCGGCCTCGCAGCCGCAGCTCGCTCCGCAGGCTCTGGCCGCGATCACCGCCGCCCAGAACCTGGCGACGGAGATGGACGACGAGTACGTCTCGACCGAACACCTGATGGTCGGGCTGGCCACCGGTGACTCGGATACGGCCAAGCTGCTCAGCGGTCACGGGGCCTCCCCGCAGGCGCTGCGTGAGGCGTTCGTCAAGGTGCGCGGCAGCGCCCGGGTCACCAGCCCCGATCCCGAGGGCACCTATCAGGCGCTGGAGAAGTACTCCACCGATCTGACCGCGCGTGCCAAGGAGGGCAAGCTCGACCCGGTGATCGGCCGCGACACCGAGATCCGTCGCGTCGTGCAGGTGCTGAGCCGTCGCACCAAGAACAACCCGGTGCTCATCGGTGAGCCCGGCGTCGGCAAGACCGCGATCGTGGAGGGCCTGGCCCAGCGCATCGTGGCCGGCGACGTGCCGGAGAGCCTGCGCGACAAGACCGTCGTCAGCCTGGACCTGGGCTCGATGGTCGCCGGCTCGAAGTACCGCGGCGAGTTCGAGGAGCGGCTCAAGGCCGTGCTCGACGACATCAAGAACTCGGCGGGTCAGATCATCACGTTCATCGACGAGCTGCACACCATTGTCGGCGCGGGTGCCACCGGTGAGGGCTCGATGGACGCCGGCAACATGATCAAGCCGATGCTCGCCCGCGGCGAGCTGCGCCTGGTCGGGGCGACCACGCTCGACGAGTACCGCAAGTACATCGAGAAGGACGCCGCACTGGAGCGCCGGTTCCAGCAGGTGTACGTCGGTGAGCCGTCGGTCGAGGACACCGTGGGCATCCTGCGCGGGCTCAAGGACCGCTACGAGGTGCACCACGGTGTGCGGATCACCGACTCCGCGCTGGTGGCGGCGGCGACGCTGTCCGACCGCTATATCACTTCGCGGTTCCTGCCGGACAAGGCGATCGACCTGGTCGACGAGGCCGCGTCGCGGCTGCGCATGGAGATCGACTCGCGTCCCGTCGAGGTCGACGAGGTCGAGCGGTTGGTGCGCCGGCTCGAGATCGAGGAGATGGCGCTGTCCAAGGAGGAGGACGCCGCCTCCAAGGAACGCCTCGAAAAGCTGCGCGCTGAACTTGCCGACCACAAAGAAAAGTTGGCGGAGCTCACGACCCGCTGGCAGAACGAGAAGAACGCCATCGACATCGTGCGCGAGCTCAAGGAGCAGCTCGAGTCGTTGCGAGGGGAAGCCGATCGCGCCGAACGCGACGGCGACCTGGAGCGCGCCGCCGAACTGCGGTACGGCCGCATCCCCGAGGTGGAGAAGAAGCTCGACGCGGCGCTCCCGCACGCCGAGGCGCGTGAGGACGTGATGCTCAAGGAGGAGGTCGGACCCGACGACATCGCCGACGTGGTGTCGGCGTGGACCGGCATCCCGGCGGGCCGGATGCTCGAGGGCGAGACGGCCAAGCTGCTGCGCATGGAAGACGAGCTGGGCAAGCGCGTCGTCGGGCAAAGGAAAGCGGTGACGGCGGTTTCTGATGCGGTGCGCAGAAGCCGTGCCGGGGTCGCCGACCCGAACCGGCCGACGGGTTCGTTCATGTTCCTGGGCCCGACCGGTGTCGGTAAGACCGAGCTGGCCAAGGCGCTGGCGGAGTTCCTGTTCGACGACGAGCGGGCGATGGTCCGCATCGACATGAGCGAGTACGCCGAGAAGCATTCGGTGGCCCGCTTGGTCGGCGCGCCTCCGGGTTACGTCGGCTACGACCAGGGTGGTCAGCTGACCGAGGCGGTGCGGCGTCGCCCGTACACGGTGATCCTGTTCGACGAGATCGAGAAGGCTCACCCGGACGTGTTCGACGTGCTGTTGCAGGTGCTCGATGAGGGCAGGCTGACCGACGGCCAGGGCCGTACGGTCGACTTCCGCAACACGATCCTGATCCTGACGTCGAACCTGGGTGCCGGTGGGACCGAGGAGCAGGTGATGGCCGCCGTGCGCGGGGCGTTCAAGCCGGAGTTCATCAACCGGCTCGACGACGTGATCGTCTTCGACGGGCTGAACCCCGAGGAGCTGGTGCACATCGTCGACATCCAGCTGGCACAGCTGGCCAAGCGGTTGGAGCAGCGCAGGCTCACCCTCGAGGTGTCGCTGCCCGCCAAGAAGTGGTTGGCCGAGCGGGGCTTCGACCCGCAGTATGGCGCCCGTCCACTGCGCAGGCTGATCCAGCAGGCCATCGGCGACCAGCTGGCCAAGATGCTGCTGGCCGGCGACGTGCACGACGGCGACATCGTGCCGGTCAACGTCAGCCCCGACGGCGACTCCCTGGTCCTGGGCTGACGCCCTCGTTCGCCCGCGAAATTGCATTCCGGCAGCGAAATGTCGAATAGACACCTGCTGGAATGCAATTTCGCGCGATCGATATCGCAAGATGCCGGGTTGTGACCAGCACGAGTTCTGGATTCGGCGCTACCTGCAAGTAGGCTAGAGCGCAATGGTCCCGCTTTGGTTCACGCTGTCCGCGCTCTGCTTCGTCGGTGCGGCCGTGTTGCTGTACGTCGACATCGACCGTCGACGGGGCTTGGGGCGCCGGCGCAAGTCCTGGGCGAAGTCGCACGGCTTCGACTACGAACACGAATCGGCCGACATCGTCCAACGCTGGAAGCGCGGCGTGATGTCGACCGTCGGCGATGTCACGGCCAAGAACGTCGTCCTCGGACAGATCCGCGGCGAGGCGGTGTTCATCTTCGACCTCGAAGACGTCGCGACGGTGATCGCCCTGCACCGCAAGGTCGGCACCAACGTCGTCGTCGACCTGCGGCTCAAGGGCATCAAAGAGCCTCGGGAGAACGACATCTGGCTGCTCGGCGCGATCGGCCCGCGCATGGTCTACTCCACCAACCTCGATGCCGCGCGACGCGCGTGCGACCGGCGGATGGTGACCTTCGCCCACACCGCGCCCGACTGCGCCGAGATCATGTGGAACGAGGAGCATTGGACGCTGGTTTCCATGCCGGTGACCAGCACGCGGGCCCAGTGGGACGAGGGGCTACGCACCGTGCGTCAGTTCAACGATCTCCTGCGTGTCCTGCCGCCGACCCCGCAGGCCATGGCGAGTCAGGGCAGCCAGGCCGCGCTGGCCCGGCGAAGCGGGTCGCCGAGCCGCCCGCTCACCCCCGCCGCCGGCCGCGGTGAGCCGGCACCGGGCATCGACGCACCGCCCCGGCCCGAGGCGCGCTATCCCCAGCAGCCGCCCCCACGGCCCGACGCGCGGCGTCAACCGCCGTCGCGCAACGGCCGGCAGTCACCGCACTACCAGCGGTAAGTGCCGCCCGGAGCTTGTGCCCGGGGAAGTAGCCTGAAAGCCATGTCTCGCCCCGTCGCCCTGATCACCGGACCGACGTCCGGCATCGGCGCCGGCTTCGCGCGCAGGTTCGCCCGCGACGGTCACGATCTCGTGCTCGTCGCGCGCGACGCCGGCAGGCTCGAGCGCCTGGCCGCCGAACTGCGCGATGAAGGCGGTGCGGCCGTCGAAGTGCTCACCGCCGATCTCGCCGAGGCCGCCGACCGCGCGAAGGTGGCCGACCGGCTCGCCGCGGGTGTTCAGGTGCTGGTCAACAACGCCGGTTTCGGAACCTCGGGGGAGTTCTGGAGCGCGGAGTACGCCCTGCTGCAGTCGCAGCTCGACGTCAACGTCACCGCCGTCATGCAGCTGACGCACGCGGCGCTGCCCCCGATGCTGGACGCCGGCCGCGGCACGGTGATCAACGTCGCCAGCGTCGCCGGTCTCCTACCCGGCCGCGGGTCGACGTATTCGGCGTCCAAGGCGTGGGTGGTCGCGTTCTCCGAGGGCCTCGCCAACGGCCTGGGCGGCACCGGAGTCGGGGTGCACGCCGTGTGTCCGGGCTTCGTCCGCACCGAGTTTCACCAGCGGGCGGGCATCGACATGGACGGCACACCGTCATGGTTCTGGCTCGAGGTCGACGATGTGGTTCGCGAGACGATGGCGCATGTCGGGGAAGGCGCGAAGAACGAGAAGGTCGTGATCATCCCAGGTGTGCAGTACAAGGTGCTCACCACCGCAGGGCGGATGGTGCCCCGAAACCTGGTGCGCGCCATGACCAAAGTCGTGGGCAGGGGCCGTGGCCGGACTTAGGGCACTGCGTACGTGCGTGCGCTGATCGCGGTGCTGACCGCGATCGTCGTCGTCGCGGCATCGGCATGCTCCAAAGACGATGCGTCGGTTCATCCTTACGGCGCGCAGACCGCCACCATCGGCGAATCGCTTGCCACACTGGGCTGGAACATGTCGGTGTCGAACCTGCGCTTCGACGGTGACTATGTGTTGTTCGACGTCGACGCCTCACCCGCGCAGGCCGACGGGCCGCACGCCAAACCCGAAGACATCCGGTTCGGCCTGTACGGGGCGCTCGCGCACCCGATCGAGGCCAACGGCATCGGAAGCTGTCGGGACGCGACCGACCTTGAGTTGCAACCACTCTCGGCACCCGCCGCCGACCGCCTCACCGGCACGGTGTGCATAGGGCCCGCACGCGACCAGGTGCAGGTGCGCGGCGTGTACGCCTACTCACCGCGCGACCGGACACCGGGCACCACCGTCGCCCATCCCGCGGCCTTCCCCGTCGGCCTGCCCGCGGTCAGGGACAACGACACCGGATTGTCGCTGCGCACCACGAGCCTGGATGCCTTCCGCGCCGACGGCGCCATGCTCGCCCCGGCGGCGCTGGGTGACCCGAACGCGTTCACCGGAAACGGCTACATGCTCGTCGGTCTCGAGATCAGCGGTGTGGCAGAGCAATACCGGGAGGTCTCGCAACAGCGCGGCGGACCGGCGATGGTGCTGGTCGCGCCGACGCTGCCCGCGCCGGGGCTGAGCCACGCATGCGACGTCTACGGCGCCTCGGTGTTGGTGCTTCCCGACGCCTCCCGCGACGCCGTGCAGGTCCGTGCATCGCTGTGCACGCAGGGCGAGATCAACAACGCGCTGCTGTACGCCACCGTTTCGCTCGTCGGTACCCACGCCGCGCTCTGGACGAAGGATGACTGACGCAGGGGAACCGGAAGCCGCCGGCCCCACCGAATGGGGCGAGGTGCCCGGCGTCGGCCCCTGGCAGGGAGCGCCGCCCGCCGACCCGTGCTACGACCCGACCCTGCTCCGCGATGGAGACAGCCGCAATGTCGTCGACGCGTACCGCTACTGGACTCGCGAAGCGATCATCGCCGACATCGACACGCGCAGGCACGCCCTGCACATCGCGATCGAGAACTTCGGCAACGACGCCAACATCGGCGCGGTCGTGCGCACCGCGAACGCGTTCGCCGTGGACACCGTGCACATCGTCGGCAGGCGACGGTGGAACCGTCGGGGCGCGATGGTGACCGACCGCTACCAACGGCTGCGCCACCACGACACCACCGCCGCGCTGCTCGCCCACGCGGCGGACGCCGGCCTGACGGTCGTCGCCGTCGACAACGTCCCGGGGTCGGTGCGCATCGAAACCACCCCTCTGCCGCGGGACTGCCTGCTGGTCTTCGGCCAGGAAGGGCCGGGCATCACCCCCGAGGCGAGGGCCGGCGCCGCCATGACCGTGTCCATCGCCCAATTCGGCTCGACGCGAAGCATCAACGCCGGCGTCGCGGCGGGTATCGCGATGCACATCTGGATCACCCAACACGGGGACCTTTCGGCGGCCTGGTAAGGCAGGATCGACACCATGGATCAGCTCTGGGCCAACCGCGCAGCCAGCGCTGAGGCCGCAATCGCCAAGCGACACATCAGACGGTTGTGGGGCCTGCCGGGTACCCAGCTCGGCGTCGTCGCCTGGCCCGCGACCCGGCAGCACCGGCTGTTCGGAACGTGGCACTACTGGTGGCAGGCGCACCTGCTCGACAACCTCGTCGACGCCCAACTGCGCGACCCGCAACCCCAGCGGCAGAAGGCGATCGCCCGCCAGATCCGCGCACATCGGTTGCGCAACAACTTCTCGTGGGTCAACGACTACTACGACGACATGGCGTGGCTGGCGCTGGCCCTGGAACGCGCCGCCGCGTTCGCATCGGTCGACCGGCCCAAAGCGCTGAAGAAACTCTGCGAGCAGTTCATGAACGCGTGGGTGCCCGAAGACGGTGGCGGCATCCCCTGGCGCAAACAAGACCAGTTCTTCAACGCGCCCGCCAACGGCCCGGCGGCGGTCTTCCTGGCTCGCTATGACCGGTTGCGCCGAGCGCAGCAGATGTCGGACTGGCTCGACGAGACCCTGATCGACCCGGACACCCACCTCGTGTTCGACGGCATCAAGGGCGGCTCGCTCGTGCGCGCGCAGTACACCTACTGCCAAGGCGTGGTGCTGGGGCTGGAAACCGAACTGGCGGCGCGCACCGACGACCCCGAGCACGCCGCCCGGGTGCACCGGTTGGTCGCCGCGGTCGCCGAACACATGGCGGTCGACGGCGTCATCAAGGGCGCCGGCGGCGGTGACGGCGGCCTGTTCAACGGCATCCTTGCCCGCTATCTCGCGCTCGTCGCGACCACGCTGCCGCAGAACTCCGAGCACGACGCCGCGGCGCGGGACACCGCCCGCTCGCTGGTGCTCACCTCCGCCGAGGCGGCGTGGCAGAACCGCCAGGTGGTCGACGGGCTGCCGCTGTTCAGCGCATTCTGGGACCGCACCGCCGAAATGCCCACCGCCGCCGGGGAGCAGGCGCAGTTCGTCGAGGGTGCCGTCAACGCCTCCGAGGTGCCCGAGCGCGATCTGTCCGTGCAACTGGCGGGCTGGATGCTGATGGAAGCCGCCCACGCGGTGGCCGAGGAGTGAGCTTCGAAGCCGCCCCGCGCATCGCCCGTGTGCTGCCCGCCCGGTTCAGCGCCGGCGCCAAAGCGGCCAAGACCGGGGAGAACGCCGCGGCGGGCCTGCTGCTACTCTTCACCGTCGCGGCGCTTCTGTGGGCGAATTCCCCTTGGGCGCACAGCTATTGGGCGCTGCTCGACACGCATGTCGGATTCACCTTTGCCGAGCACCGCTTCGAACTGACCGTCAAGCATCTGATCAACGACGGTCTGATGGCGTTCTTCTTCTTCATCGTCGGCCTCGAGGTCAAGCACGAGTTCGCCATCGGCGAGCTCACCGACAGGGCCAGAGCGGCGGTACCCGTGGTGGCGGCGTTCGCCGGCCTGACGGTTCCCGCCGCGATCTTCTTGTTGTTCAACCCCTCCGGGGAGGACGCACAGGCGTGGGGTGTGGTGATCTCCACCGACACCGCGTTTTTGATCGGCGCTTTGGCGATCATCAGACCGAAGTTCCCCGCCCGGCTGCGGATCTTCCTGCTCACGCTGGCCGTCGTCGACGACGTCGGCGCGCTGTGCGTGATCGCCCTGTTCTACTCCGAGCGCATCGACGTTGTGCCGCTGGTGATTTCGATGGTGCTGATTGCGGCGATCGCGGTGGTGCGGTTCATGCCCGCGGGCCGGGGCCCCGCCTACGCCGCGCTCGGCTTCTCACTGTGGGTGAGCCTGTACATGGCCGGGGTGCATCCGACGCTGGCGGGCGTTGCGGTGGCTCTGCTGATTCCGGTGTTCTCGCCCGAGCGCAGCCAGGTCGAGGAGGTCGTCGCGCGTATCCGGGCGTTCCGCCAGTCGCCGAACTCCCACTATGCCCGCGAGGTGACTCGCGGTCTGCGCGATTCGATCTCGATCAACGAGCGGCTTCAGACCAGCGTGGGCCCCTATGTGTCCTTCCTGGTGCTGCCGCTGTTCGCGTTGGTCAATGCCGGTGTCCAACTCGACGCCCAGAGCGTCTCGGCGGCGTTGCGCTCCCCGCTGACATGGGGGGTGGTGGCCGGTCTGGTGGTCGGCAAGTTCATCGGTATCACCGCCGCGACGTGGATCATGCAACGCAGCGGTGTCGGCGCACTGGCGCCCGGGCTCAGCCTGCGCCGGATCGCCGGGGGTGCCGCACTGTCGGGAATCGGCTTCACCATCTCGCTTTTCATCGTCGACATCGCGATCGACGATCCGGTCCGCCGAGAGCAGGCCATCATCGGCGTGCTTCTCGCGTCGGTGATCGCCTTCCTCCTCGGCTGGTTGATCTTTAGGGTCACCGACCGGCTCAGCCCGCCGGACCCGGTTGGCCTCAAACTCTTGCGCCCGGTCGATCCGGACCGCGATCACATCGCCGGCGATCCCGACGCCCCGCTGACGTTGGTGGAGTACGGCGACTTCGAGTGTCCGTTCTGCAGCCGGGCGACCGGGGCCATCGAGGAGGTGCGCGAGCGCTTCGGCGGCGAGCTGCGCTACGTGTGGCGCCACCTACCGCTCGAGCGCGTCCATCCCCGCGCCTTCGACGCCGCGCGGGCCAGCGAGGCCGCCGCGCTCCAGGGCAGGTTCTGGGAGATGGCCCACGAACTGTTCGCCCACCAGGACGATTTGGAGTGGTCGGACATGTACCGCTACGCCGTGGCGGCGGGTTGCGACATCGAGCGGTTCGACCAGGACGTACGGGTGCACTCGTCGAAGGTCTTTCACCACGTCCAGGACGATGCGCAGGACGCGGAGTTGATGGACCTGAACTCGACGCCGAGCTTCTTCGTCAACGGCAAGCGGCACACGGGTCCGTGGGATGCGGCCAGCCTGATCCGCGCGCTGGAGAACAGCCGAGCCCGCTAGCCCGGCTGCTCTCCCGAGGAGGAGTCGAGCGGGGGCGCGGCGATCCCGGCGCGTTTCGCCGCGCGGCGCCGCTTGTACCACTCGATGAACATCGGCAGCACCGAGATCACGACGATCGCGATGACGATCGGCTCGAGCAGCTTCTGGACGGTCTCGAACCGGCCGAGCCAGTATCCGAGCAGGGTCAGGCCCACCCCCCACACGACGGCGCCGACCACGTTGAACAGTGTGAACACCGGATAGCTCATTCGGGCCGCGCCGGCCGTCAGCGGGGCGAGGGTGCGGACGATCGGCACGAAGCGTGCGATGACGATCGCGAACGGTCCCCGCTGCTCGAAGAACACGTGCGCCTCTTCGAGGTACTTCTGCTTGAGGATCCGAGCATCGGGCCGAAACATAGCGGTGCCGATGTTGCGCCCGATCCAGTACCCGACCTGACCGCCCAGGACCGCGGCGATGGGGATGAACAGCAGCAACTGCCAGAGCTGGAAGTTGATGACCTCGCCGCCGCCCTCGGCCAGCGCGGCCGTGCCCGCGGCCAGCATGCCCGCCACGAACAGCAGCGAGTCGCCCGGCAGGACCGGAAACAACACCCCGGACTCGACGAAGACGACGACCAGCAGTCCGACTAGCGCCCACGTGCCGAAGTAGCCCAACAGGGTCATCGGGTCGAGGAAGTCCGGCATCAATGCCAGGTGGTCGGTCGCCGCGAGGGCCGAGGTGGTCACAAGGCCCCAAGATACCGGGCTGTCTCGTCAGCCCGGGAAACGACGATGGCGGGCGTACCCGCGGTCCCACCGATACGCTCAACAGAATGCCCACTCACAAGGCGGTTCTCGTCGAATCCGTTGGCGGTCCTCTCACCCTGGCCGACGTGGAGACCACCTCCCCGCCGCCGTTGCACGTGCGCATCGCCGTCGCCGCGTGCGGCGTATGCGGTACCGACCAGGGCTTCCTGAACGACGGCTTTCCCGGCCTGAACTGGCCGATCACGTTGGGTCACGAGATCGCCGGAAGAATCGCCGAGGTCGGCGAGGGTGTCGAGGACTTCACGGTCGGCGATCGGGTGGCCGTGGGATGGTTCGGCGGCAACTGCAACCGGTGTGTGCCGTGCCGCAAGGGCCAGTTCATGCAGTGCGCGCGCATGCAGGTGCCGAGCTGGCACTATCCGGGCGGCTACGCCGAATCGGTGACGACGCCGGTCACCGCGCTGGCCCGCATCCCCGAGGGGTTGTCGTTCGCCGAGGCCGCCCCGATGGGCTGCGCCGGCGTCACCACCTTCAACGGCCTGCGGCAGACGAAAGCCAAGTCCGGTGACCTCGTCGCCGTGCTCGGCGTCGGCGGCCTCGGTCACCTCGGTGTGCAGTTCGCCAGGGCGATGGGTTTCGAGACCGTGGCGATCGCCCGCGGGGCGGACAAGGAGGCCGACGCCCGCGAACTCGGCGCTCATCACTACATCGACTCCAAGGCCGTCGACGTCGCCGCGGCGCTCACGGACCTCGGCGGTGCGGCCGTGGTGCTGGCGACGGCGGCGAATTCACAGGCGATGGCCGACACCGTGGGTGGGCTGGCGCCCCAGGGCGAGCTCGTCATCATCGGCGTCACCGTCGACCCGTTGCCGATCGCCCCGGTCCAGCTCATCACCGACGGACTGAGCGTGAGCGGCCATCCGTCGGGCACCTCACGCGATGTCGAGGAGACGATGCACTTCGCGGTGCAGAGCGGGGTGCGCGCCCGGATCGAGGAGCGTCCGCTGGCCGAGGCCGCCGAGGCCTATGCCGCGATGGAGCAGGGCCGGGCCCGCTACCGCATGGTCTTGACCATGTGAACAGGCCGCCGCGGTGGGATAATCGCCGAAACGGCGAGAGGACGGCCCATGCCCATCGCAACGCCCGAGGTGTACGCGCAGATGCTCGACCGGGCCAAGGAGCACGGTTACGCGTTTCCGGCCATCAACTGCACGTCGTCGGAATCCGTCAACGCCGCCATCAAGGGTTTCGCCGACGCCGGTAGTGACGGGATCATCCAATTCTCCACCGGCGGAGCCGAATTCGCGTCAGGCCTCGGGGTCAAGGACATGGTCACCGGTGCAGTCGCCCTCGCCGAGTTCGCTCACATCATCGCCGCCAGGTACCCGATCACGGTGGCGTTGCACACCGACCACTGTCCGAAGGACAAGCTCGACACCTACGTGCGACCGTTGCTCGCCCTCTCGCAGCAACGGGTCTCCGAGGGTAAGCCTCCGTTGTTCCAATCGCACATGTGGGACGGCTCGGCGGTACCGCTCGACGAAAACCTCGTCATCGCACGCGAACTGCTCAAGGACGCCGCCGCGGCGAGAATCGTGCTGGAAATCGAGATCGGCGTGGTCGGCGGCGAGGAGGACGGCGTCGCCAACGAGATCAACGACAAGCTCTACACCACCGCCGAGGATTTCGAGAAGACCGTCGAGGCGCTCGGCGCGGGCGAACACGGCAGGTACCTGCTGGCCGCCACGTTCGGCAATGTGCACGGGGTGTACAAGCCGGGCAACGTCAAACTGCGGCCCGAAATCCTCGATCAGGGGCAGAAGGTCGCTGCGGCAAAACTCGGATTACCCTCGGATGCAAAGCCTTTCGACTTCGTCTTCCACGGCGGCTCGGGCTCGCTGAAATCCGAGATCGAGGACGCGTTGCGCTACGGCGTCGTGAAGATGAACGTCGACACCGACACCCAGTACGCCTTCACCCGGCCGGTGGCCGCGCACATGTTCACCAACTACGACGGCGTGCTCAAGGTCGATGGTGAAGTGGGGGACAAGAAGGCCTATGACCCGCGCAGCTACCTGAAGAAGGCGGAGGCCTCGATGAGTGAACGCGTCGTCGAGGCGTGCCGCGATCTGCACAGCGCGGGCCGTTCGGTCACCGCGGGCCAGTAGTCACTGGGGCGCCTGGCAGATCTTCCACTGCTCGTCGCGGAACTCCAGATCGAAGCTGCGGGTCGACCGGGTCTGGGGGGCGTAGGCCATGAACGCGGTGACGTTCGCCTCGGCGTGGTCGCCGTTGATCACCACCTGGTCGATGCTGGCGACCACCGGATACTGCTTGGCGGCGGCGACCCGTTCGTGGATCTCCGCCCAGGTCTTGTCGTCGTATCGGACGTAGCTGTCGCGCTTGGCGCCGCAGGTGATGCTGCGCAGTTTGGCCAGATCGCCGTTCTGGATCGCGGTGTCGAACTCCTCGATGGTGTTGCGGACCATCTCCTCCTGAGACACCCGGGGCCCCGAGTCCCGGGTCAACAACACGGTGCCCAGCACCGCGATGGCCACCAGCGCGGCGATGACCAGCACCACGGCCACCACCCAACCCCAGCTGCGGCGCTGCCGCGGCGGCCCGGGAGCGTCGCCACGCGGCGGAATGACCTGCGGGGCAACGGGTTTGTGCTGTCCGGCGGCGCCGGGAGAGGAGAACACCTCGGTGGCCGGTTCGGCGGGGGTGTCGATCCGCTGCGTCGTGCCCGCATCGAACCCGGACGGCGCGGTGAATCGACGCTCGCCCTGGTCGGCGCCCGGGGCCGACTCGGCGTGCGGTTGGGCGGTCGACATCACCTCGGTCGCTGGCTCGTGATCGCCGTGCGGTTCGATCACCTCGGTGGCCGGTTCGGCCCCCTCCGGGGTCTCTTCCGTTGCTGAAGCATCGTCGCTTGTGGCCGCTTCGGGGTTCTCGGAGGCGGGAACGTCTGAGGCGTCCGACCCTTCCGGACCGTCTTCCGGCTGGTCAGGCCCTGATGGATTCGACATGCCTGCTGCGGTCCTCCCTTACGACGCTACGGCCGAAGCTTAGCTACCGCCGCCCAGTGCGCGCTCAGACCCGTGCGGTGACGGCGGCGGTGGCGCACACGGCACAATGGGGGCCATGACAGGCATGGGTGATCTCCTGGGGCCGGATCCGGTACTGCTGCCCGGCGACAGCGACGCCGAAGCCGAACTCGCCGCGGGGGAGAAGCCCGCGATCGTGGCGGCCGCGCATCCCTCGGCCTCGGTCGCGTGGGCGACGCTGGCCGAGGATGCGCTCGCCGACGACAGGGCGATCACCGCCTACGCCTATGCGCGGACCGGCTATCACCGCGGGCTGGATCAGTTGCGCCGCAACGGCTGGAAGGGCTTCGGGCCCGTCCCCTTCCGTCACGAGCCCAACCGCGGATTCCTGCGCTGTGTCGCGGCCCTGGCGCGGGCGGCCGACGCTATCGGGGAGACCGACGAGAACCAGCGCTGCCTGGACCTGCTCGACGACTGCGATCCGTCGGCGCGGGCCGAACTCGGGCTGGCCTGACTACTCCGCTTCGCAGTTGCAGTCCCCGGCGCCGTCGCCCGGTTCCACCTGAACCGTTGCGTGATCCAGACCGCGTTCGGTCAGCACGGCGCGCGCATCGTCGAGCACCAGCGCCGAATCCCGGTTGCTGGTCAGGTGCGCGGTGACCATGTCCTTGCCGGGCACCAGCGTCCACACGTGCAGATCGTGCACGTCGGTCACGCCCTCGACCGCGCACAGCGCGGTCCGCAACTCCTCGACGTCGATGTGAGCGGGTGACGATTCCGACAGGATCCGCAGGGCCGCCCGCGCCAGTGAGAACGCCCTCGGCAACACCCACAGCGCGACGAACACCGCGACGATGCCGGCGGCGTAGGGCCAGCCCGTCGTGACCGTGACGATGCCCGCGATCAACACGCCGATGCTGCCGACCGTGTCGGCGACGACCTCCATGTAGGCGCCCTTGACGGCCAGGCTCGTCTCGGAGTGCGAACGCAGCAGCAGCACGACGACGGCGTTGGCCACCAGCCCCGCCAGCGCCACGACGATCAACGGGACACCGGGCACCTCGGGCGCGTCCCCGATCCGCTCGATCGCCTCGATCAGGATGAATGCCGCGACGCCGAGCAGCAGCACCGCGTTGGCCACGGCGGTGAACACCTCGGCGCGGTGCCAGCCGTATGTGCGGGCCGGGGAGGTGCTGCCCTTGCGGGCGAGCAGCACCGCGGTCAGGCCCATGAACATCGCGACCAGATCGGTCAGCATGTGGCCGGCATCCGCCAACAAGGCGATGGAGTTGATCAGCAGCGCCGTGACGAGCTCGATCACGAAAAAGGCGGTCAGGATCGCCGCCGCGATCACCATCCGGCTGACTCGGGTGTCGCCTCTGCTGTGATCGTGACCGGCACCCATGGCAGCAATATATGCGCAAATCCGCATATGTTGCAAGGACGTGGCCGTTGCGGGCCCGCCAGGGCGGATCAGAACCAGGCCGACCAGAACCGGGTCAGATCACTGCCCAACCACACCAGCGGGCGCGGCACGCCCGTGAAGTCGAAGAACCACAGCACCAGCTGCCAGAACCACGTGTTGAGTCCCGGGGTGAAGAGCAGTAGCAGCAGGACCAGCAGGCCCCACTGTTTGGCCGGGGCCACCGCTCGTTGGGTCTGCGGGCTCAGGTGCGGTTCGAGCGCGCCGTACCCGTCCAACCCGGGGACCGGGAGCATGTTCAGCACGAACGCCGTCACCTGGAGAAATCCCAGGAACGCCATACCCGACCAGAACACGCCGTGTGCGGGGTCGTAGAGCGCGCTCGTCAGCACCAGCAGCAGGGCCGCGAACACCAGGTTGGTGGACGGTCCGGCAAGGCTGACCAAGGTGCGCTGACGCTTGGTCATCCAGCCGGTGTGGACATACACCGCCCCGCCGGGCAGGCCGATACCGCCGATCGCGATGATCGCGACCGGCAGCCCGATCGACAACAGCGGGTTGGAGTACTTCAGCGGGTTGAGCGTGAGATAGCCGCGTGCCGCGACGTCGCGGTCACCGAACCGCCATGCGGTGTAGGCGTGGGCGAACTCGTGCACGCACAGCGACACCAACCAGCCCGCGATCACGAACGTGAACACCCCGACATAGGCCAGCGGTCGCGAGATCTCCGTCGCGCACACCCATGCCACCACGCCGCCGGCCACGGTGGCCGCCACGATCGCGAGGAAGACGGGGCTGGGCCGCACCGACTGATGCAGCGGTCGAACGCTCACGGGTCGAAGCTACCGGCTGTGAGACAGTCGAGCATGCGACCGCCAAGGCTGCCTGCGCCCAAACCCTTCTCCCCGGTTTTCGGGGGTTTGTATGCCGCGGCCTTCGGACTGGGCGGCCAGCAGCTCGTGCACCAGCTGGTACAGCGTTACGGCCCCGTGGTGGAACTGCCCGTTCTGGGTTTCGGAAAGGTGGTCGCCGTCGCCGATGCGACGCTGGCCAAGCAGGTGTTCACCGAGCAGCCCGACGTCCTGCTGGGCGGCGAAGGGGTGGGTCCGGCTGCGGCGATCTACGGTCCACGATCCATGTTCGTCCAGGAAGAGCCCGAGCATTTGCGCAGGCGTCGGTTGCTCACCCCGCCGCTACACGGCCAGATGCTCACCAGCTACGTGCCGATCATCGAATCGGCGACGCGGTCGGCGATGGCAACCTGGCCTGTCGGGCGCTCGATGCGCATGCTCGATGCCGCCCGTGAGCTCACCCTGGACGTGATCGTGCAGGTCGTCTTCGGGATCGGTGACCCGGAATCGGTGACTCGGTTCGGTAAGCCGTTCGAGGAATTGCTCGACTTGGCGCTGTCCGAGGAGACACCTGTGCGATATGCGCTGCGGCGCGTGGGAGCACTGCGCCGGTGGGGCAAGCTGTCCGAGGTCAACCGCAGGATCGACGAGTTGGTGCTGCCGTTGATCGCCGAACGCCGTTCCGATCCTTCCTCGGCCGAGCGCACTGACATCCTCAGCATGCTCGCCAACGCTCGGACAGACGACGGTGACCGCCTGTCGGAGGCCGAGATTCGAGCCGATCTCATCACCCTGGTGCTCGCAGGTCACGAAACCACCGCGACGACGTTGGCGTGGCTGGTCGACCTGCTGCTGCACCACCCCGACACGTTGGCGAGGGTGCGTGCCGAAAGCCGGTCCGGCGACACCCGGTACACCGAAGCCGCCATCTCCGAAACCTTGCGGCTGTGGCCGGCCGCGCCGATCACCGGCCGGATGACCACCGGGCGCTACCGGCTTGGTGACTACATCCTGGATCCGGGGACTCGCATCGTGCTGCTGCTCGACGTCATCAACCGAGATCCCGTCACCTATCCCGCACCGGCCGAGTTCCGGCCCGAGCGCTTCCTTGACAGCCGGCCGCATCCCTACGCCTGGGTCCCGTTCGGCGGGGGCCTCAAACGCTGTATCGGCGCCAGCTTCTCGATGTGCGAGCTGACCACGACACTGCACACCATCCTCCGTGAGGGCGATCTCGAACCGGTCAACACGCGGCGGGAGACCGCGCCGCTGCGGGCCGCGCCGGTCGTGGTTCCGCGCGACGGCACGATGGTGCGGTTCACACCCGCAGCCAGCCTTCGGTGTGCCGGTAGAACGTCGAGCGCTTCACCGGACGGGGGGCCGTGACGCCGTCGCGGACCACGATGGCGCCGGTGGTGCCGAGTTGGGCCGCTCGTCCGCTCACCCACCGTTGCGGCCGCATGTGACGCGACAGCACGCTGGCGCGCAGACCCGGCATCGTCGGTGTCGGCTCGATGCGCACCCCGGTCGCCGCTCCGTCGAAGAGCACCTCGTCGTCGACCACCGCCTCACCGATCAATTCGACGGGCGGCGAACCCTTCTCGAGCCCGCTCTCACCGAGCCAGAACGCGGCGCCGACCAGCGCCGTTCCCCGGTCGTCGCGGATGAGCGGCACCCGGGTGGCGCGCCCGCGTAGTGCTCGACGCGCGTGCCATGGCCGCCGCACATGGGCGACCTCGACACCGAGCCGATCGGTGCGCAGCAGCCGGGTCAGCACCGTGGCCACATCGGCCTCGGAGCCGACGACGACCAGGCGACGGCAGGGGATGTCCGGTGTCTCGGCGACCGGGAGCCCGCGCAGCGCGGACGGTATCCGACGTCGGCCGAACCGCAACACCACAACGTCAGCGGTGCTCAAGTTCGGCTCCTCGCAAGTCGCTGGGATAGGGTGTCTCACCGGCTGCAACAAGGTTTTGGGTGCAAGAGTAGCCGGAATTGCGAGGACCAAGTCATGCCGGCAATCGTGCTCATCGGCGCGCAATGGGGCGACGAGGGCAAGGGTAAGGCCACCGACCTGCTCGGTGGACGCGTCCAGTGGGTGGTGCGGTATCAGGGCGGCAACAACGCCGGCCACACCGTCGTGCTGCCGACGGGTGAGAACTTCGCCCTCCACCTGATTCCGTCGGGGATTCTCACCCCCGGGGTGACCAACGTCATCGGCAACGGCGTGGTGGTCGATCCGGGGGTGCTGCTCACCGAGCTGCAGGGGCTCGTCGATCGCGGCGTGGACACCGAGCGGCTGCTGATCTCCGCGGATGCGCACCTGCTGATGCCCTATCACGTCGCGATCGACAAGGTCGTCGAGCGGTATGCGGGCAGCAAGAAGATCGGCACCACCGGCCGCGGTATCGGACCCTGCTACCAGGACAAGATCGCCCGGATCGGCATCCGCATGGCCGACGTTCTCGACCCGGTGTTGTTGGCCGAGAAGATCGAGGCCGCACTGGAATTCAAGAACCAGGTGCTGGTCAAGATCTACAACCGCAAGGCGCTCGACGCCGCCGAGGTGGTCGACAGCCTGCTCGACCAGGCCGAGGGTTTCAAACACCGCATCGCCGATGCCCGGTACCTGCTCAACACGGCGCTGGAGAAGGGTGAGACGGTCCTGTTGGAGGGCTCCCAGGGAACTCTGCTCGACGTGGACCACGGCACGTATCCCTATGTGACATCGTCGAATCCGACGGCGGGTGGCGCCGCGGTGGGGTCGGGGATCGGGCCGACGCGGATCACCACGGTGCTCGGAATCCTCAAGGCCTACACGACGCGCGTCGGCTCGGGTCCGTTTCCCACCGAGCTGTTCGACGACAAGGGCGAGTACCTGTCCAAGACCGGCGGCGAGTTCGGCGTGACGACCGGCAGGCGACGCAGGTGCGGTTGGTTCGACGCCGTCATCGCCCGCTATGCCACCAGGGTCAACGGCATCACCGACTACTTCCTCACCAAACTCGACGTGCTGTCCAGCCTCGAGACCGTGCCGGTGTGTGTCGGATACCGGGTGCACGGCCGGCGTCTAGACGACATGCCGATGACCCAGTCCGAGATCGCGCTTGCCGAGCCGATCTACGAAGAGCTGCCCGGCTGGTGGGAGGACATCTCCGGGGCGCGCGAGTTCGACGACCTGCCCGCCAAGGCGCGAGATTACGTGCTGCGGGTGGAAGAGCTTGCCGGAGCCCATGTTTCGTGCATCGGCGTCGGTCCCGGCCGAGACCAGACGATTGTGCGCCGCGATATCCTGGCGCAGCCGTGATGTGGGGGCACCGCCCGCTTGCGGGGGACGCTTGCGCAAAGAACCGACCGCTATGAGCGATCCGCACCTCGAAGATCCCGACTACGACAAGCACGGCGGATTCCCGAACTATCAACGTGCCGAACCCGGCCCGGGATTCGGCCGCTTCCTGGCGGCGATGCGTCGCGCCCAAGATCTCGCGGTGTCGGCCGACCCCGACAGCGACACCTGGGAGCGAGCCGCCGACCAGGCCGAGGCCCTGGTGGCACTGCTCGACCCCTTCCGCGCCGCCGAGGGCGTCGGCCCGGCCAACCGGGTGCCGTCGCTGCCTGGTGCGGGCAGCCTGCTCATGCCCCCGTATCGGGAGGTCGAGCTCGACCCGGCCGGGGTCACGCTCAAGGTCCGGTTCAGCCGATACCACGTCGGAGGCAACTCCGCGGTGCACGGCGGCGTGCTGCCGCTGTTGTTCGACTCGGTGTTCGGCATGGTGATCCACGCCGTCGGGCGCCCGATCAGCCGCACCGGCTTCCTGCACGTCGACTACCG
This sequence comes from Mycolicibacterium novocastrense, assembly GCF_001499835.1. Lineage (NCBI taxonomy): Bacteria > Bacillati > Actinomycetota > Actinomycetes > Mycobacteriales > Mycobacteriaceae > Mycobacterium > Mycolicibacterium novocastrense. Next base: position 12,104 of record NZ_LQIH01000025.1, on the reverse strand, counting down.
CAAGGTGACCCCGATCGACACCGACTTGACCGCCCGCGGCTGGCTGCGGGAAGCGCAGGGCCGCAAGGCGTTCGTCAACGCCGAGCTGCGCGACCCCGACGACAACCTGCTCGCCGAGGCGAACGGGTTGATGATCCAGCTGCTGGCCGGGCAGCCGTGAACTGACGCGCCGGAACTGCTGACGAGCCGTAACCAGCGAGAATCGGCGATCCGCCCGCACCTTCGAGCACCCGATGTCACGATCACGGACGTGACAAGCGACCGAACCAGTCAGCGGCCTCGAAGCCTGACCGCGCCCCGCTCGGCCGCCCTGGCCGGTGTCGCGTTCGCGCTGCTGTTCGCAACGGCGCTCGTGCTGATCCGCATCGCCCTACCCGAGGATGGCGAGCCGGGTTCGCAGTGGGCGCGCGAGCACAGCGTCAACATGCGGATCGCGGCGATCCTCATGCCGTTCGCGGGGATCGCGTTCCTCTGGTTCATGGGTGTGCTGCGGGACGGTATGGGCCGGTACGAGGACAAGTTCTTCGCGACCGTCTTCCTCGGAAGCGGCCTGCTGTTCTTGGCGATGATGTTCGCCGCCGTCGCCGTGGGTGTGGGACTCGAACGCAGCGGCGCAGCAGCGCATCCCGATGTCGCCGCGTTCGGACAGATGACGCTGCTGACCATCTCGAAGACCTACGCGCTGCGGATGGCGGCGGTGTTCATGATCTCGCTGGCCACGATCTGGGTGAAGACGCGACTGATGCCGCGGTGGTTGGGCATCGCCACCTACGTGGTGGCGATCGCGGTACTGCTGGCCGCCGACCTCAGCATGTGGTCGGTGCTGATCTTCCCGGCGTGGGTTGCGGTGGTCAGCGTGCAACTGCTCGCGCACCGACCCGGCCCCGGCTAGTCGACAAGACGCAAAGCCTGTGCCGGACAAAGCTTGACGGCCTCGCGGGCGTGGTCGAGCTCATCGTCGGGCACCTCGTCCACCAGCACCACGACGATGCCGTCGTCGTCCTGGTCGAAGACGGCGTCGGCCGACATCACGCAGTTGCCGGCCTGGATGCAGACGTCGCGGTCGGCGTGCACCTTCACATTCGTCACCTCCAATCCACTGACAGCGACTTGAGACCGTAGATGAAGTGGAACGACCGGAACTGCACATCGGCGAAATCCTCGGCCAGCCGCAGGGCCGGGAAACGTTGCAGCAGAGCGGGAAACGCGATGCGCATCTCCATCCGCGCCAGCGGAGCCCCGAGGCAGTGGTGCACGCCGTGACCGAACGCGAGATGCCCGGCGGCGCCGCGGCCGATGTCGAGCACGTCCGGGGCGTCGATGAACCCGGGATCGCGGTTACCCGACGGCAGCGACGCGAACACCAGCTGCCCGGCGGGGATCGCCACACCCGCGATCTCGACGTCGGTGGTGGTGATGCGCGGTATCGCGGTGTGCACGATGGACAACCACCGCAGCAGCTCCTCGACCGCGGGTCCGACGGCGTCGGGATCGTCGCGGACGACGGCGAGCTGCTCGGGATGGCGTAGCAGGGCCAACGTGCCCAGACCGAGCATGTTCGAGGTGGTCTCATGGCCGGCCAGAAGCAGCAGCCCGGCGATGCCGACCAGTTCGTCGTCGGTGAGCTCGGTGCCGTGTTCGCGCACCAGCATGCCGAGGATGTCCTCGCCGGGCCGTCGCCGGGCGCGTTCGACCAGCGACCGCATGTACGCCCGCCCCGCCCGCTGCAGCTCCAGCCGCTCGGTGAACGGCAGCGACAGGTCGAGCTGGCGCGCGCTGCGGTGCTGGAAGTCGTCGCGGTCCTCATAGGGCACCCCGAGCAGCTCGCAGATGACCAGCGACGGGATCGGCAGTGCGAAGTGCTCGACGAGATCGACGGGGGCACCGGCGTTTTCCATCATGTCCAGGTGGTTCTGGACGATCTCGACGATGCGGGGCTCGAGCCGTTTGATCCGGCGGATCGTGAACTCCGGGGTGAGCATGCGGCGCAGCCGCTGGTGCTCCGGCGGGTCCAGGCCGAGCAGGTTGCCGGCGCGGGCGCTCGCGAGCTCCTCCTCCGACAGCGTCGGCGCGCCGGGGACGACGAATCCCGGGGGACGGCCGTTGGAGAATCTCTCGTGATCGGACAGCACCAGCTTCACGTCGTCGTGGCGGGTGATGAGGTACACCGTCATACCGAAGGAATTGACCACCGTGCGGACGCCGGTGGTGTCGCGGATCTCGGCCAGCGCGGGGGTCGGGTCCAACGCGTCGCGACGCATGTGCAGAGGCGGCAGCTCCGGTGCTTGCGTCATGACCCGACGCTACCCGCGGAGCGCGAACTCCTCGAGATCGACGCTTTGGTCGCTTCTACTCGCGCTGATCGACCGAAACGTCCCTCTCGGCGTCGCGGCCCTGGAGTGCCGGCCACCAGATCCGCGGTCCGATGAGCGTGAACAGCGCCGGGATGATCACGGTGCGCACGATGAACGTGTCGAGCAGGATGCCGAGGCCGACGATGATGCCGATCTGGGTGAGCACGATCAGCGGCAGCACACCGAGCACGCAGAACACCGAGGCCAATACGATGCCCGCGCTGGTGATCACCGCTCCGGTCGCGGACACGGCGCGCACGATCCCGCCGCGCGTGCCGTGTTCGGGCGTCTCCTCACGCGCGCGGGTGACCAGGAAGATGGTGTAGTCCACCCCGAGCGCGACGAGGAACAGGAACGCGAACAGCGGTGTGGTGCTGTCGAGTGCGGGAAAGCCGAACACGTGCACGCTGGCCCAGCCGCCGAGGCCCAGCGCGGCCAACGCGCTCAACACCGTGACCGCCACCAGGATCAGCGGTGCCAGCGCGGCGCGCAGCAACACGTACAGCACCGCGAGCACCACGACGAGGATGGCCGGTACCACGACCGCCCGGTCGCGCGATGCGGCGGCGCTGGCGTCGCGGGCGGTGGCGTCGGAACCGCCGACCAACGCCTCCGGATCGGCGGATCGCACCGAATCGCGCAGCGCGTCAACGGTTTCGAAGGCCTCATCGGAGGCGGGTTCGGCGTCGAGGACCACCGACCACTGCGTCAGGCCCGAGGGGGTCTGCCCCGCGGGGTCGGCCGACACCACGCCCGGCGTCTCGGTGATCGCACGCTGCACGTCGGCGGCGCGGTCGGTGGACGCGATGACGCGGGTGGGGTCGGTCAGGCCGCTCGGGAAGTGGTCGGCCAACCGCGAGTATCCGCTGACCGACTCGGCCTGCACCCGGAACTGTTCGGTCTGCGACAGCCCGATCGGGGTGGCGACCAACCCGATGCACAGCACCGCCAGACCGCCGATCGAGATCGTCGCGACGGAACCGGGCCTGCCGGCCACCGCCTCGGCGATGCGGTGCCAGATGCCGCTGTCGGTGAGCGCCCGGTCGCCGATCTTGGGGATGAACGGCCAGAACAAGCGCTTGCCGAACAGGCCGAGCAGCGGCGGCAACACCAGCAGCACGAACACCGCGGCCACGATCAGGCCCGCTGCGGCCTGCACGCCGAGGCTGCGAACGCTCGGCGACGACGCGAACACCAGCGTGAGCAGCGCCAGCACCACCGTCGCATTGCTGGCGATGATCGCCGGCGCGGCCCGTCGCACCGCGGTGTCCAGTGCGTCGTGATGGTTCTCGGTGCGGCCCAGTTCTTCCCGGTACCGCGAGATGAGCAGCAGCGCGTAGTTGGTACCGGCGCCGAACACGAGCACGCTGGTGATGCCTGAGGTGGAACCGTCCGGGCTCATGCCGGCCGCCTGGGCCACGGCGGTGCCGAGCACGGCGGCCACCCGGTCGGCGAATCCGATCACCGCCAGCGGCACCAGCCACAGCACTGGCGAGCGGTACGTGATGATCAGCAGCAGTGCGACCACCGTTGCGGTGACCGCGAGCAGCGTGAAGTTTGCGCCGGAGAACGAGTTCGCGATGTCGGCGCCGAACGCCGGACCGCCGGTGACCTCGCTGCGCAGGTCGGCGGGCAACCCCTCGGCGGCCTCCGCGCGCACCTTCTCGACCGCGTCGGTCAGGTCGAACCCGGAGAGGTCGGCGTCCATCGGCACCACGGCCAGACCGGCTGCGCCGTCCTCGGAGAGCTGGGCCGCCGGCCATTTCTGTTTGACCGCGTCGACGTCGGCGGGGCTCAGCGGCGCGCCGTCGGTACGGGTGATCACGACGATCGCGGGAACGCGGTCACCACCGGGGAACTCGGCGCGCAGGGCGTCGACGCGCGCGGACTCGGCGGAGTCGGGCACGGGTACCGGTGAGCGTGCGCTCGAGTCGTCGCTGCCGACAAGGCCCATCAGGGCGCCCGACACGAGCACCACGAGCACCGCGAGGATCCAGGAGATGCGGCGGGACATGCCTACGAATATTTCAAAAACTTAACTAACAATCAAACCATCCCGGCCGACCGGGCCTATGCTTTCGGCGTGTCAGAGGACCGTGACGCGCTGGAGGCGACGATCGCCGCCGACGTGCGCGCGATGAACGCCGAATCCGATGAGATCGGCAGGCTCTTCGCGAGCCGACATGATGTCGCGGCCAACGACTTTCGTGCACTGCTCCATGTGATGGTCGCCGAGACAGAGGGTGTGCCGCTGACGGCGGGGGACCTGCGCAGGCGGATGGGCATGTCGGCCGCGGCCATCACCTACCTGGTCGAGCGGATGATCGCCTCCGGGCACTTCCGTCGGGAGTCGGATCCTCGGGATCGCCGGAAGGTGATCCTGCGTGTGGCAGATCACGGAGTGGACGTCGCCCGAGGGTTTTTCACCCCGCTCAGTGAACGCACCCGCGCCGCGTTGGCGGGTTTGTCAGATGACGAGCTGGCCGCCGCCCATCGCACGTTCACCGCGCTCATCGACGCCATGCGCGAGTTCCGCGGCCAGCTGGAGCAGTCCGCCATCCCGAATTGAGGCATGCCCGCCCGACGGCGGTGGCCGGTCCGCGACGACGTCTGGCAGGCTGGAGCCCCGATGACTGATACCCCGCAGACTGCGGTCGATCCCGGCGATCCGGTGACCGACCCCGAACCGGTCGCCGGCACCCCCGGCGCCGCATCGGTGATGCTGCTCGGTTCGGGCGAACTGAGCCGGGAGCTGGCGCTGGCGTTCCAGCGGTTGGGCGCCGAGGTCATCGCCGTCGACCGCTACGCCGACGCGCCGGCGCACGGTGTGGCCGACCGCCCGGTCGTCGCGAAGATGAACGACGCGGAGGAACTGACCGCGCTCATCGAGAAGGAGAATCCGCGCTTTGTGGTGGCCGAGGGCGGTGTCATCGCCGCCGACGCGTTGATCGCGGTCGCCGAGCGCGGCGTCGCCGAGGTGTTCCCGACACCGCGCAGTACGCGGCTGTCGCTGGATCGGGAGGGCCTGCGCCGCTTGGCCGCCGACGAGCTGGGCCTGCCCACCGCACCGTTCTGGTTCGCCGGATCGACCGAGGAGCTCGGAGCCGTCGCCCAGCACGCCGGTTTTCCGTTGGTGGTCAAGCCGATCGCTTCGGCCGCGGGTGAGGGCGAGTCGGTGCTGGTGCGCGCCGAGGACGTCGAGCCCGCGTGGCAGCGCGCGGTCGCCGCGGGCCGGATACCGCACAACCGCGTGATGGTCGAGTCGGTGGTCGAGGTCGATTTCGAGGTCACGCTGCTGACGATTCGCACCGTCGGGCCGACCGGACCCGCGGTGCACTTCTGTGAGCCGATCGGGCACCGCCAGCCCGACGGCGATGTGCTCGAGTCATGGCAGCCGCAGCGGTTGACGCCGACCGCGCTGGATTCCGCGAAATCGATCGCCGCGCGCATCGTGAACTCGCTCGGCGGTCGCGGCGTGTTCGGCGTCGAACTGTTGGTGCGTGGCGACGAGGTGTACTTCGACCATGTGCGCCCGCGAACGCATGACAGCGGCCTGGTCACGCTGCGCTCGCAGCGGCTTTCGGAGTTCGAGTTGCACGCCCGCGCGATCCTGGGACTGCCCGTCGACACGATCATGATCTCGCCCGCCGCCGCGGAGATCGTCTACGCCGGCGCGGAGGCCAGGCCCGCGAGCGGGCAGGATCCGCAGGCGGTGCTCGCCGAGGCGCTCGCCGTGGCCGAGAGCGACGTCGCCCTGTTCAACCGTCCCGACGAGACAGAGGACAGGCGTCGGCTCGCGGTGGCGTTGGCGACCGCACCCGATCCGATCGTGGCCCGTGACCGCGCACGCCGCGTCACCGCCGCGCTGCGCAGGCTCTGGTAGCGGTGGCCGAATCCCAATCCGGAGCCACACCCGGGGACCGGCCCACAGCGGCGCCGTTTCTGATCGGGCTCACAATCTTTGTGCTCGTCGTGATCGTAATCGGGTTGCTGAACCTGTTCGGCGGTGAGCAGGAGCCCGTCGACCAGCAGGTGGCCCGGGCCGCGGTCGGGCAGAACGACGCACTGCAACGGCAGAGCTACTCCGACTACCGCGGCTACACCTGCCCGGAGCAAGCCGGCACCGAGGCGCAAGTTCTTGCCGCACAGCGGGATTCCGTTGCTCAGCGCGGTGAGCGGTTCGTCGATGACGTCTCCGAGGTCGCGGTCGCCGGTGACCGCGCCACCGCCAAGGTGACCTACCACTTCGACAAGACGCCCGACGACAAGAAGACCGTCGAGGTGGCGTTCGTGCGCGACGGCGACGCCTGGAAGGTCTGTTCCCCCGGTCCCAGGTAGCTGTGGGACACTCAACGACCGTGAGTTACGCCGGAGACATCACGCCCGAAGAGGCTTGGAAGCTGCTGACCGGCACCCCCAACGCGGTGCTGGTGGATTGCCGCACCGACGCCGAGTGGCGTTTCGTCGGCGTACCCGATCTGTCGTCGCTGCAGCGCGAGGTCGTGTTCATCGAGTGGAACCGCGTCGACGGTACGCACAACGACGCGTTCGTCTCCGACCTCCGGCGCGAGATCGGCGGCGCCGGTTCCGACGTGGGGCCGGTGGTCTTTCTGTGTCGCTCCGGCAACCGGTCGATCGGCGCGGCCGAGGCCGCCACTGAGGCCGGGATCGGGCCGTCCTACAACGTGCTCGACGGCTTCGAGGGCCACCTCGACGAGAACGGGCACCGCGGCGGCACCGGGTGGAAGGCTGTCGGACTTCCCTGGAAGCAGTCATGAGTCCGGGTCCCGACGAAACCGTCCCGTCCGTCCGCATACCCGCCGAATTGCCGGAGGGCGTCAGCCAGGCGACCATCGGCGTGCGCGGCGGGTTGTTGCGATCGGAATTCGAGGAGACCGCCGAGGGGCTGTTCCTCACCTCCGGCTATGTGTACGCGTCGGCCGCCGACGCCGAGAAGGCGTTCACCGGTGAGATCGACCGCTATGTGTATTCGCGCTACGGCAATCCGACCATCTCGATGTTCGAGGAGCGGCTGCGGCTGATCGAGGGTGCGCCCGCCTGCTTCGCCACCGCCACGGGCATGGCGGCGGTGTTCACATCGCTGGGGGCGCTGCTGGGCGCCGGTGATCGGCTGGTCGCCGCGCGCAGTCTGTTCGGCTCGTGCTTCGTGGTGTGCAACGAGATCCTGCCGCGGTGGGGTGTGGAGACGGTGTTCGTCGACGGCGACGACCTCTCACAGTGGGAAGAGGCCCTCTCGGTTCCCACGCAGGCGGTGTTCTTCGAAACCCCGTCCAATCCGATGCAGTCGCTGGTGGACATCGCCGCGGTCTCTGAACTCGCGCACGCCGCTGGCGCAAAAGTGGTGCTGGACAACGTGTTCGCGACGCCGATCCTGCAGCAGGGCTTCCCGCTTGGCGCGGACGTCGTCGTCTACTCGGGGACCAAACACCTCGACGGACAGGGCCGTGTGCTCGGCGGTGCGATCCTCGGCGACAAGCAGTACATCGACGAGCCGGTGCAGAAGTTGATGCGCCACACCGGGCCCGCACTGAGCCCGTTCAACGCGTGGACACTGCTCAAAGGACTGGAGACGCTCGCGGTGCGGGTGGACCACCAGAACACGTCGGCGCAGCGGATCGCCGAGTTCCTTCAGGACCACCCCGCGGTGAGCTGGGTGCGCTATCCCTTCCTCGAGTCGCACCCGCAGTACGACCTGGCCAAGCGCCAGATGACCGGCGGCGGAACGGTTGTCACGTTCGAGGTCGCAGGCGGCACCAAGGAGCGCGCGTTCGAGGTGCTCGACAAGCTGCGCATCGTCGACATCTCCAACAACCTCGGCGATGCCAAGTCGTTGGTCACCCACCCGGCGACCACCACCCACCGCGCGATGGGCCCGGAGGGCCGCGCCGCGATCGGATTGGGTGACGGCGTGGTGCGAATCTCGGTGGGCCTGGAGGGAACCGACGACCTGCTCAACGATCTCGACCAGGCGTTGCGCTAGGTGTCCAAGCGCAGCGACGCGAAGAAGGCCCGCCGCCGCAAGCGGCAGGCCGCCCGCAACGAGCGCTGGATCCCCGACACGGTGATGGACGCGCTGACCGAACAGACCGCGACGGCGGCGGTGCTCGAGGCCTTCGACGAGCGAATCACCGAGCGCGGCTGGGTGTTCGACGACGAGCTCTCCGACGAGGAGTCCGCGCTGTGGTTCTACCCACCGTCGCAGGCCGAGGTGGCCGACGAAGATCTGGTGTCCGTCACCACCGTCGTGCTCACCGCTGATGACGCCGCGGACGTCGCGCACGTGGTGTTCGTCGGCACGGCCGACGACTACCAGTTCAACTTCGACGAGCTGTTCGAGTGCCTCGACGTCGTCGAGGCCTACCGGCTGGGCGACCCGGCGCCGACGTTCCCCGTCTAGCGCTCAGTCCTCGACGACGCCCTGCGCGGCGCGCGCCCGGTCCTCGTACTTCTTGCGTGCGCTCGTGTCGAAATCGAGGAACACCCGGTCCAGCCCCAGCTTGTTGTTGAGCCAGCGACGTCCGCGCGGGCCGAGCATCTGCGCGGCCTGGGCGGTGAAGCGCAACGGAGTCGGCACGGACACATGGGTTTTCGGCTTGTTCAAGGTCTTGACGATCGCCGCGGCGATATCCTCGGGCTCCACCGGCTTGATCGCCCCGCCGCTCTTGGTGCCGGAGATCAGCTCGGTGTTGGTGAACGGCGGCATGATCACCGACACGTCGACGTTGTGCGGTGCGACCTCGTCGGCCAGCGCGGCCGTCAACCCGACCACGCCGAACTTCGCGCCGACGTAGACGACCTGACCCGGCACCGGGATCAGCCCCGACAGCGAGGCGATGTTGATGATGTGTCCGCTGCGCCGCGCGATCATGTCCGGCAGCACCAGCTGGCACCCGGCGATCACGCCGTACAGGTTGACCTCGAGGGTCGAGCGGATCGACTGTTCGGTCTCGTCGACGAACGGGCCGATCGGCATGACTCCGGCGTTGTTGATCAGCACGTCGATGCGTCCGCCGCCGTCGGTGCGGGCCTTGTCCAGGAAGGTGGAGAACGACTCGCGGTCGGTGACGTCGAGCGGGTAGCCCGACACCGGACCGAGCTTGGTCAGCTGTGCGACGGCCGACTCCTGCAGCGCCACGTCACGGTCGCCGATGACGACGCGGGCACCGCGGGCCAGCAGCGCCTTCGCGGTCGCGTAGCCGATGCCGCGGGCAGCACCGGTGATCGCGATGGTCTTGCCCCTGATGTTGTCCATGCGGCCAAACTTTACACGTGTCAAGTTTGGCGGGGAAGTGGGCGTTTTTCGGATCAGGGTGAGCAGATGTACAGCACCGGAATGCGTGCGACCGGTTCGCGTTGGACAGTTAGGTGATACCCGTGTCGACCCAGCTGAAGTTCGTCGCAGTCCGCCAGGACGACCCCTTGGTGGAGCCGCTGCTGGCCGAGTTGACCGTCGAGTATTCCCGGCGCTACGGCCCGCCCGAAGACACCGTGAGCAGGTGGTTGCGTGGGCATCCGGCCGACGAGTTCGCCCCGCCGGACGGAGACCTGGTGGTCGGGCTGCTCGACGACCGGCCCGTCACCGGCGGTGCGTTCTGCCGGTTCGACGACACCACCGCAGAACTCAAGCGGATCTGGACCGACAGCCGTCACCGGCAACAGGGTCTGGCCAAGGCGCTGCTCGCCGAACTCGAGGCCCGGATCGCCGCCAGGGGATATCGACGGGTCTACCTGACGACCGGTGACCGCCAACCCGAAGCGGAGGCGCTCTATGAATCTGCGGGCTATGAACGGTTGGCCGATCCGCTGCCGGCCGAGGGCGACGTCTTTCCGGTGGCGTTCGTGAAGGTGCTCCGGTGAGCGAGCACGTCCACCTCGCGGTCGCGCTCGACGGTTACGGGTGGCATCCGGAGGCGTGGCGGCACACCCCCGATCGGGCGCCGGTCACCAGCGCACGGCACTGGGCCGACGCTGTGCGCACCGCCGAACGCGGACTTCTCGACTTCGTGACCTTCGACGACGCCTTGACCCCGCAGCGGCGCCGTCGTCCCGACATCGAGCGGCGGTGGCTGGCGGGCCGTCCGGACGCCGTCATGATCGCCGCCCGGGTCGCGCCGGTGACGCGGGACGTCGGGCTCGTGCCCGTCGCCACCGTCACCCACACCGAACCGTTCCACGTGTCCAAAGCCATTGCGACGCTTGACTTCATCTCCCACGGCCGGGCGGGCTGGCAGGTCCGCGTCAGCGGCACGGACCATGAGGCGCAGCTGTTCGGCCGTCGCGACGTGCACGGCACCGACCTGTTCGGTGAGGCCGCCGACGCCGTTGAGGTCGCCCGCCGACTCTGGGACAGTTGGGAAGACGACGCGGTGATCCGCGACGTGGCGTCGGGCCGGTACATCGACCGGAGCAAGTTGCACTACATCGACTTCGTCGGCGAGCACTTTTCGGTCAAGGGGCCGTCCATCACCCCGCGCCCGCCGCAGGGCCAGCCCGTCGTCGCCGCCCTCGCACACACGCCGCAGGTATACGAATTCGCCGCGCACAGCGCCGATCTGGTGTTCGTCACGCCGCGAGACGACGACCACCTGTCCGTTCTGCTCGACCAGGTCGCGGTGGCCGGCGGGGCCGGCCTGAAGGTGTACGCCGACGTCTACGCCTCGTTCGGCGGGGTCATCGATGCCCGCTCGGACGCGGTGATCTTTGACGGAACACCGACCGAGCTGGTCGACCTGATCCTGCGTTGGCACGATCGCGGGCTCGACGGTGTGCGGCTGCGTCCCGCGGTCCACGCCCTCGATCTGCCGATCATCATCGACGAGGTGGTGCCGATACTGCAGGGCAAGGGCGTGTTTCGCACCGCGTACCGCGACGGTGAGACGCTGCGGTCCAGGCTCGGTCTCCCGGTCGCGGTCAACCGTTATGCGAAAGAGCGGCAGCCATGACGATTCCACTGTCGGTCCTCGACCTGTCGCCGATCAGCGAAGGTGCCGATGCCGCAACGGCCTTGCGCAACACCATCGACCTCGCGCAGCAGGCCGAGCAGTGGGGGTACAAGCGTTACTGGCTGGCCGAACACCACTTCGTCGCCGTCGCGAGCTCACAGCCCGCGGTCCTCATCGGGCAGATCGCCGCGGTCACCGAACGCATCCGGGTGGGCGCCGCCGCGGTACAACTCGCCTACACCACCGCGGTGGCGGTGACCGAGTCCTTCGGCACGCTCGAGGCGCTGCATCCCGGCCGCATCGACCTCGGGGTCGGGCGGTCCGGTCAGCGCCGACGCGACGCACTGAAAGATGCTGCGCCACAGGTGCCCACGAGCGCTCCGGGGTGGCACGAGCGGGACGGCGTCGTCATCCCGCCGGGCTTCGATGTCGCCGCGCTGATGCGCAATCCGCGGCTGCGGGCCCGGATGTCGGTACTTCAACAGCCCGAGGCCGTCGCGCCCGACTTCGACCGCCAGGTCGATGACATCTTGAACCTGGTGCGCGGCGGGTATTGCGTCGACGGCGTCACCGCTCGAGCGGTGCCCGGTGAGGGCACCGGCCTGACGCCGTGGGTCTTCGGCAGCAGCGCAGGGCAGAGCGCGCGGGTGGCCGGGGAGCGGGGGTTGCCGTTCGTGGCCAGCTACCACATCACCCCCGCCACCGCGCTGGACGCCGTCGACGCCTACCGCGCCGCGTTTCGACCGTCGCCATCGCTCGCCGACCCGTACGTGGTGGTTTCGGCGGA
>NZ_LQIH01000024.1:0-59007 GCF_001499835.1 Mycolicibacterium novocastrense | reverse complement strand
GGAACCGCCTGGTCGCACTTCTCGGCGGTGAACGTCACCTCGTTGCCTTGACGGTCGATGATCTTGTCGATCGGGTTGGCCGGGCACCACATGCCGCCGGAACTCAATGTCGCAGCCACATTCGACAGCTCGAGAGCGTTGAGCTGGAACGGCCCAAGGGTGAACGATCCGGCGTTCTGTCGCTTGATGTACTCGGCCAGGCTCTCGTTGCTTCCGCGATCGTATGCTCGCGCCGTCCCCGGAAGGGCATAGGAGCGCAGCCCGAGGCGAACGGCCATGTCGACCGCCCGGGGCACGCCCACCTGCTGGATGAGCTTGGCGAAGGCGGTGTTGGGCGAGCTGGCCAGCGCGTCGGTCACGTTCATCGACCCGCGATAGTTGCCGGCGTTTCTCACACACCACGTCTCTTTCGGGCAACCGGGTGTGTCGCTGCTGCCGAGTCCCCGCGCTTGGAAGGATCCGGGAACGGCGAGTTGGGCATTGATGCCCATACCCATCTCGAGTGCCGCTGCGGTGGTGAAGACCTTGAAGATGGAACCTGCGCCGTCGCCGACGAGCGAGAACGGCTGTGGCTGCACCGTCTGCCCCGCGTCCTTGTTCAGGCCGTAGTTCCGGTTGCTGGCCATCGCGAGCACCCGATGCGAATCCTTGCCCGGCCTGATGACGCTCATCACGCTGGCGATTCCCTCCAGCGTGGGACTCGCGACCTTCTCGATCGCCCTTTTCACCGACGACTGGATCGTCGGATCGAGTGTGGTGCGGATCAGGTAGCCGCCACGGGCGATTTGTTCCTTGTTGATTCCCGCGTGGGCCAGATACGCCAGCACGTACTCGCAGAAGAAGCCGCGGTCACCGGCAGCGATGCACCCGCTCGGCAGCTCCTTGGGGCGGGGCAGCACACCGAGCGGCGCGGACTTGGCGGATCGCAGTTCGTCGGTGTGCTGGGGGAGGTGTTCGATCATGGTGTCCAGCACCAGGTTCCGACGCTGTAAGGCGCCTTGGGGGTTGACGTACGGGTCCAGCGAGGCGGGCGACTGGACCAGGCCGGCCAGCAGCGCCGCCTGTTGCCAATTCAACTGCGAGGCGTTGACCCCGAAGTAGGTCTGCGCGGCGTCCTGCACTCCGAACGCCCCGTTTCCGAACCCCACCAGGTTCAGGTAGCGCGTGAGGATCTCGGCCTTGGTGAACGTCTTGTCCAGCGTCAATGCCATGCGCATCTCACGGAGCTTGCGGGCCGGCGTCAGCTCGACCGCGGCGCGTCTCTCGGCGTTCGTCTGTGCGGTCACCAGCAACTGGAAGTTCTTGACGTACTGCTGCTCGATCGTCGACCCGCCGCGGGTGTCGATGTTGCCCGACAGATATCCCGACAGACCCGTGAGTGTGCCCTGCCAATCGACGCCCGCGTGCTCGGCGAACCGTTTGTCCTCGATCGAGACGATCGCCAGCTTCATGGTGTTGGCGATCTGCTCGCTTTTCACCTCGAACCGGCGCTGGCTGTAGAGCCAGGCGATCGGCTTACCGGCGGCGTCGACCATCGTCGTCACCTGGGGAACGTCTTCCTCCACCAGCTGGGCCGAGCCGTTGGCAACGACGTCGGAGGCCCGGTTGGACAACAGGCCGAACCCGCCCGCGAACGGGAACATCAGCGCCGCCACCAGCACCCCGGCCAGCGTGCAGCACAAAATCAGCTTGATGACCGTCCCCCCGGCCGGTACGCGCTCCGGCATGTCAGCAGCGTATTAAATGCGGTCTCGCGGCGAACGCTCCCGCGCCGATTTCAGCGCAACGACGGCGAAACGCTCTGGTAACGGGCACGGTCAGCCTCGGTCCAGATCCCACTGGCCGAAGTCGGGCGCGAGGACCTCGTCGACGTCGACGTGGGTGTCTCCGATGGGCACACCGGGCTCTGACGGGCCGATCACCACGGCCTGATAGAGCACGGCCCGGGGGTCACGCTCACCGGCCGACCAGGCCTTGGTCTGCCACACCCACCAATGTCCGTCGCTGGTCGAGCGGCCGACGACCCCATCGCCGATCGCCCACGAGCACGCCCGCGCGTGGCCGTAGAGGCCGGTGCGATCCACACCCAGAACGGAGTTGATTCCGCGGTACCACTCGCGCGCGACGTTCTCCCACGTCTCGGCGTCGATATCCTCGTCGACGCTGAAGAAGATGGGTGCCGAATCAGGTCCACCCGCGGCATTGTGCAATCGCAGGGCGGTCAGGGCGTCCGCCACACCACCGTCGTACCCGCGCGTGTAATCGGACGGCGTCGGCCAGCCCGGCTTGCCGTACTGGTAGCAGCTGACGACGTGCAGACCCTCGGCCCGCAGCGAGTCGGCATATTCGCGCGTCACCGGTTTGAAGTCGAAGTCAGCGCCCGGCCGCAGCTCGGAGACGTAAACCAGCGCGCCGTCGAAGCCCGCCGCCTTGAGCTGGTCGGCCGGCACCTTGCGGTGCGCGAAGTCGACGAGCCGCAGCGGCGCCGCCGACGCACTCGGGCCGAAGAGCGTCGCGGCCGCCGCGCCGAGAAAGAACAGCGGCGGCGCGGCGACGGCATACTTGAGGAGTTCGCGTCGTGAAGGAGAGTGCCCTCCGCCACGACCGGGTGACGTCGGGGAGTCCTGCACGGCGCGATGCTAACAACATTGACGACGCGCGGGTGCCGGTCAGTCGATTCCTCTGTGCTGACCCCGCTGGGCCGAAACACTTTCGCCCTATGCTGATGACCGAAACGCAGCTGTACCCGGCGGCGTCGCACCCGCATCTTCGACCGGACGGGGTGGCCATGCCCGCAGACCGACCCGCCACGCACGGCAAGCGGGCGTGGTCGAGGTGCCTTGCCATCGCCACGGTCGTCATCGCGCTGACCGCGGCCTCGGCGTGCGGTGGAGCCGTTGACGATCCGCCGGCGGACTCCGGTGCGCGGGCGACGCCGCAGCCGTCGACCGCGACCCACACGCCCACGCTTGCGGCACCCGGCCTGCCGGCGGTTGACGAGTTGATCAACACCGCGATCGCCGCACACGAATTGCCCGGCGCGGTGGTCGCGGTCGGACACCGTGGCAAGCTCGTCGTTCACCATGCGTACGGCTCGCGCAAACTGGCGGGCGAACCCGGCCTCGACGGGGCCCCGGCGCCTGCCGAGCCGATGACCGAGGACACGATCTTCGACGTTGCGTCGTTGACCAAGAGCCTTGCCACGGCGACCGCCGTCATGCAGCTTTACGAACAGGACAAGGTCGGACTCGACGAACCGGTGCAGACCTATCTGCCCGCCTTCAACGGTGCGCGCGATCCGCAGCGGTCGCAGGTGACGCTGCGCATGTTGCTCACCCACACTTCCGGTATCGCGGGCGATATCGACCTGCGGGACCCGTGGGGTCTGGCGGCACCCAACAGCGCGGAAGGGATCCGTCGCGCGCTTGCCACGCCGCTGCAATTCGAGCCGGGTGAAGTGTTTCGTTACTCCGACATCAACTTCATCCTGCTCGGAGCGCTGATCGAGGAGATCACCGGCGAGTCCGAGGACGTCTACGTCGAGCAGAACGTGTTCACGCCCCTGGGCATGGCGGACACCCGCTACCTGTCCGCGGGCAAGGCGTGCGGCCCGCACAAGATCAGAGGAGCCGCGATCGCCTGGGCGTCCACGTCGGAGCCACCCGCACCGACCACCTGTCCTGAAGGTGCCTGGGACACAGACATTTTGCCCCGAGTCGCCCCGACAGCCCTCGACGAGGAAGGCAGAGCCCAGCCGGGCAGCAATCCTGACCTCGACTACCCGTTGCGAGGCACGGTCCATGATCCGACAGCACGCCGCATGGGTGGCGTCGCCGGGCATGCCGGGGTGTTCTCGACCGCGCGTGACATCAGCGTCTTCGCCCAAGCCCTGCTGGACCGACTGGCCGGCCGCCCCAGCACATTCCCATTGACGCAGGAGACTCTGCGGCTGATGACCACGCCCCAACAACCGGGACACTCACCCGGACAGATCGAGGCGGCCAACGATGCCGTTCGAGAGGCCATCGCCGCGGCGCCGAACTCGAATCCGCCACTGGCCCCGAACTATCCGGCGATCGATGGTCAAGACCTGCGCGGGTTGGGTTGGGACATCGACACGGGCCACTCCAGGCCGCGCGGACTGCTCTTTCCCGTCGGCAGCTTCGGGCACACCGGTTTCACGGGGACGTCGATGTGGATAGACCCGGCTTCTGAGACGTATGTGATCCTGCTGACGAACGTCATACACATCCGCGGCAGCAGACCACTGTCGAACTTACAAGGAGAACTCGCCACGGTGACCGCCCGAACACTGGACCTCTACACCGACACGCAGCCGGCCCCCAAACCTCGCTGAGCGAGCACGAGATGACCGAGTTGTACTACGCACAAGGGCAGTTCGAGGCATACGGGCCGTCGCACCTGGTGGTGCTGGCCATCTTCGTGGTCGGCGCGGTATTGCTGATCTGGTTGGGGCGTCGCCAGACCGAGGCCCAGGCGCGGGTGTTCTCGCGCGTGTTCGCATTGCTGATCGTCGCGGCGTTCGTGGTGGCATTGGTCTACAAGGTGATCCGGCCCGACATTCAAACATCCGTGCCGATACAACTGTGTGACATCGCCGAACTCACCGCCGCTTATGCGCTGTGGTCGCAACGGCATTGGGCTTTCGCGCTGACGTACTACTGGTGTCTGCTCCTGAGTTCGCAGGCGCTGCTGACGCCCGATGTGGGAACACCTCGAGACGGTGCACCGGATTTTCCACATCACCTTTTCCTCACGTTCTTCGTGCTCCACGTTTTCGCGGTATGGGCGGCCATCTATCTCACCTGGGGACGCGGGATGCGTCCGCGGTGGCGCAGCTACCGTTTCACCGTCGTCGTAACCCTGATATGGGCAGCGGCGACCTATACCTTCAACGCGATCGTCGGCACGAATTACGGCTATTTGAACAGGAAGCCACCGACCGCGTCGTTGTTGGACGTGTTCGGACCGTGGCCGATGTATGTGGCCGTCGAAGTGGCGATCATCGTCGCCGCCTGGGCCCTCATGACGTGGCCATGGGAGCGGAAACGGCGAACCGCCGGGGCGGTTTGAATCGAACCGCCGGTGCCGGTCGGTCTAGCGTCCTGTCGAGAGCCAGCGCCGCCGGGCCGGTCGCGAAGCAAGGGCGAGCCTGGTCAACGACCGAATCCCGCTGCGCCGCAGGACCGCTCGGGTTCTGGCGGCAGCGCTGTGCCGCCCGGCCACCGTCGCGCCGGCCAGGAATCCACAGAAGGCGCCGAGCGCAAAGATGCGCCGCGTATGTCGCTTGTTCCGCCGCATGGCCGTCGAAGCGACGAATCCGCCCATCGCGCTGAGGATCGCGACCACCACCAGCAGACCCACCCAATACGGCACGAGCGAACCCATAGGCAACCTTTCGGCCCGTCATCCGCGAGCCGCCGGGGTCCATGGAATCACCGTGACGGCGGTGCCGTCAGTCCTGTACGCGTTTCGTGACCGAAGCGAACGCGAAGCGTTGCAGGACGCCTACGTGATCGTCACGCCGCCGTCCACCACGATGGTCTGGCCCGTGACGTAGCCACCGGCCTCGGACGCGAGCCAGACGACGGCGGCCGACAACTCGTGCGGCTCACCCAAGCGTTTGAAAACCACGCGGCTGGCCAGGGTGCGGTCCAGATAGCCCGGCTTGTACTCGTCGGTCATCTCGGACTTGAAGAATCCCGGCGCCAGGGCGTTGACCCGGATCCCCTTGCGCTCTCCCCACTGTTGGGCGAGGTCGCGGGTGAGGCCGACGATCGCGGCCTTGCTGGCGCTGTAGGCGGCCTGGGGCAGCGCCGCGGTGGTCAATCCCAACACGCTGGCGATGTTGATGATCGAACTACCCGGCTGCATCACCCGCCCACACGCTTGGGCGGTCCAGTACGACCCGTTGAGGTTGACGTCGACGACCTTGCGGAACTCCTCGGGTGTTTCCCGAGTGGCGGGCACGGCGGTGCCCACTCCGGCGTTGTTCACCAGCACGTCGACGCGGCCGAACTCCTGCATTGCCGCGTCGACGAGCGCCGTGCACTGATCGGGCTCTGCGACATCGGTTTGGACGTTGAGAGCACGCCTGCCGGCGGCCCTGACGAGTTCAGCTGTGGCCTCGAGCTTTTCGACACGTCGGGCGGCCAGCACCACGTCCGCGCCGGCTTGTGCAACCGCCTCGGCGAACGACACTCCAAGCCCGGACGATGCGCCGGTGATGACGACGACCTTGTCGTCGAGTCGGAAGCGGTCCAGAATCGTCATCTCCGACGTTCTCCTGTCTATCGTGGTAGCTGTGCTCGACCAACCGTAATGCGTGGGGTTCGGGGTATCGGCCGGGCGGTGCGTCGACCCGGTCGAGGATTCGAACGGTCCATTGCGGGCACCACTAGGGGCAGTCGGTTCCGGTGAGAGATAGCGAGTAGCGCATGGTGGTTCCCGGATGGGTGTGGGCACTGACGATCGCCGCAATCGTCGCACTCCTGGCTTTCGACTTCTTCTTCCACGTACGGAAGGCCCACGTCCCGACCCTCAAAGAGGCGGCGATCTGGTCGGCGGCCTACGTCGGGATCGCGGTGCTGTTCGGGGTCGGCGTCCTGGTCTTCGGGGGCGTTGGCCCTGGCGGCGAGTATTTTGCGGGGTATATCACCGAGAAGGCGCTGTCGGTCGACAACCTGTTCGTCTTCTTGATCATCATCAGCAGCTTCCGCGTACCGCGCGAGGACCAGCAGAAGGTGCTGCTGTTCGGCATCGTGTTCTCGTTGATCGCGCGTACCGGCTTCATCTTTCTCGGCGCAGCGCTGATCAACACCTTCGCCTGGGTCTTCTACGCGTTCGGATTGATCCTTCTGCTCACCGCGGGAAACATGCTGGCGCCAGACAGCAGCGACTCTGAGACCGCCGACAACTTCATCATTCGGCTCGCGAGGAAGGTCTTCCACACCACCGACCACTACGACGGCGACAAGCTGTTCACCACGGTGGACGGAAAGCGCGCGATGACGCCGATGCTTCTGGTGATGGTCGCCATCGGCGGCACCGACATTCTTTTCGCCCTGGACTCGATCCCGGCGATCTTCGGTCTGACCCAGAACGTCTACATCGTCTTCACCGCGACGGCGTTCTCGCTACTGGGCCTTCGGCAGCTGTACTTCCTGATCGACGGCCTGCTCGACCGGCTGATCTACCTTTCGTACGGTCTGGCGGCGATCTTGGCGTTCATCGGGGTGAAGCTGATTCTGCATGCGCTGCACGAGAACAACGTGCCGTTCATCAACGACGGAGAACCCGTCAAGGTCGTGGAGGTCGGCACCGGCCTGTCCCTCTCGGTGATCGTCGGGGTCCTCGTCGTCACCGTCGTCGCATCGCTGTTCAGCAAGAAGGGGGTGGCCCAGACGGCGATCGCCAACGCTCGCCGGCACGCTCGGGCCTATCTCGACTCCGAGTACACCAAGAGCGCCGAGGAGCGTGAACGCATCTTCACGTCGCTTCTTCGCGAACGTGATCAGATCCTCGCGCTCGGGCCCAAGTACCGGCAGTTGGTTCGCGACGAAGACGCCCTCATCGAACTGCTCGATCGCGCAGCCGCCAAGCACGATGAGGCAGTCGAGCGTGGCGAGGCCGCACCGTTCACCCCGAAGGGGCTCACGGCGCGATAACTGCTCGCGACCGCCGCGGAAGCCACACACGCCGAAAAGAGCCGCATCCGCTGCGGCCCCCTCCGGTCACGGTCAGGGTTGTTTGGCGTACCGGATCAGGAACGCGGCGGCAACGTAGCCAGCGGCGACACCGATCACGAGCCACAGCACGAGCGGCAGCACCAAGGAAACCGGTGACCATCCGACGCTGGAGAACGTCGCCGCCGTGTAGAAGAGCCAGAGCACGCGGTAGAGCGACCAGAGCGCAGTCAGCCCCGCGGAGATTCCGATCACCAGGCTGTACGTCCGGTCGACGCGGCTGACCTGCTCTTCGATGCGGGCGGGGACGATGTTCATTGCTGTTCCTCTTCGTCATCAGGTTGCCGGGGTGGCTTCGTTGTGACTGAAGTACAGCCGGGGACCGGGCCTACCGATCCCAACAAGTTCAGCCCGCGGCGAGGATCGCCGACAGCAACACAAACGCGGACATCCCGATCGCGATGCCCACCCAAATCGCCGAGCTGATTCGGTCGGTGGATGCATACGGATCATGGCTCATGGCACATCTGTGCCCGAAGGGAGCCGGTGCAAACCTCGCCTTCGAAGCGGCCTCGGAAAGCTCAGGGGGGTGACCGCTGAGCAGGAAGGTCCCTGCTCACCGATACGCTGCCCGTCGACATTGGGTGAAACGAGAAGCGAGAGTCGAAATGGGCGTGTACGTGGTCACCGGGGCCGCCTCCGGCATGGGGCAGCAAGCCGCCACCAAACTGAGGGCACAGGGGCACACCGTCATCGCCGTCGACGTCAAAGAAGGCGACATCGTGGCCGACCTGTCGACCGCCGAGGGACGGCAGGCCGCCGCTGATCAGGTGCTGGCCCGGTCGGACCGACTCGACGGTGCCGTGTTGGCCGCCGGAATCGGGCCGACACCCGGCAAGGACAGCGCCCGGCTGATATTCGAGGTCAACTATCGCGGCGTGGTCGACCTGCTGCAGGCATGGCGCCCTGCGTTGGCCGCCGCTGACCGAGCCAAAGTTGTGGTGATAGGCAGCAATTCGACGACTACCACCCCAGCGGTACCCAGGCGCACGGTGCGTGCGCTGTTGGCCGGCGACACCGACAAGGCGGTGCGCTCACTGAAGCTGTTCGGGCCCGTCGCGCCGTCGCTGGGGTATGCCGCCTCCAAAATCGCGGTCTCCCATTGGGTCCGGCGCACCGCGGTGAGCAGGCAGTGGGCCGGTGAGGGCATCCGGCTCAACGCCCTGGCGCCCGGTGCCATCATGACGCCGCTGCTGGAGAAGCAGCTGGCCACACCGCGTGAGGCCAAGGCGGTCAAGGCTTTCCCGGTGCCTATTGGCGGTTTCGGTGACCCCGCTCAGCTGGCCGACTGGATGTTGTTCATGCTGTCGGACTCCGCCGATTTCCTCTGCGGCAGCATCATTTTCGTCGACGGCGGATCCGATGCTTACTTCCGGGCGCGAGACTGGCCGAAGTCTGTGCCTGCTCGGCGGTTGCCGTCCTATCTGTGGCGGTTCGGAAGGTTCGGCGCCACCAGGTAGTTCCCGCGAAAATCAGAACTTCGCCACGGCGCCGGCATCGACGGGCAACGCCGCTCCGGTGATGTACTGCGATTCGTCGGAGGCGAGGAACAACACGGCGTTGCTCACGGCGCGGGCCTCGATCACGGGTTTCGGCAGCAGGTGGAAGTGCCCGATGACCTGCGTGGCGTCTTCCATCGTCGGATCGGCGAGGTCGGGCCGGACCGTGCGACGGAAGTGATCGTTGTCGATCATCGGGGTCAGGATGTTGCCGGGGTGAATCGAGTTGACCCTGATCCATTGTGGCGCAAGTTCATTGGCCAGGGAGTCCATCAACCCGACGACAGCGTGCTTGGCTGAGGCGTAGTGGGCCATGTAGCCGCCGCCACGAAGTCCCAACATCGAGCTGACCAGGACGATCGAACCGCCGCCGTTGGTCATGTGCGGCAGTGCGGCTTTCACGGTGTGCCAGACGCCGGTCACGTTGATGTCGAGCATCGTCTGCCACGCGGATTCTCCGATCATCGCGGCCGGCGCCGGGTCGGCGCTGATACCGGCGTTGGCGACGACGATGTCGAGCGGACCGAGTTCAGCGACTCCACGCTCGAGAGCGGTCTGAAGGCTCGCTAGGTCACGCACATCCGCCTTGGCGGTCACGATGCGGCGGCCCGACTTCTCGACCAGCGTCGCGGTGTCGGCGAGGTCCGCTTCCGTGGGACCGGGGTATTTGGCGGCGTCGATGTCGTCGCACACGTCGACGGCGATGATGTCGGCGCCCTCTTCGGCGAGTCGAACCGCGTGTTCCCGTCCCTGACCGCGTGCAGCGCCCGTGATGAACGCGACCTTGCCGGCAACCCGGCCGACCCTGTTCTCTGTCATTGCAGCCTTTCGCATGCGGAAGGGGCGGTCACTTTGGGCCGACGCTTCCCCGAGGCGGTCCCGAAGATCAGACCCGGGCGGCGGGGCGTTCGAGCCGCTCGAGCTCGGCACGCGCCTCCCGCTCGACGAACAGCGGGATGAAGTCGCGGATCGGGCGGCCCTCGAAGCGGGCGTGGTGTTCGCGGACCAGGCTCGTCACCGCATCCGCCGGGACGCTCGGGTAGGAGACCGAAAGGCGGTCGGCGATCTGATCCAGGATCTGCTGTTCACTCAACTCGATCACCAGCGAAGCTTGCTCTTAGAAGGGCTAACCGGTCAAGGGGCGACCGGATGAAATCTCGACCCTAAGTGTGCCGGATGACGAATTTCGCCACGGCCTCGGCGAAGGCGTCGTTGCGATCCCCGGCCACCATATGTCCGGCGCCGCCGACATCGACGAATTCGACGTCGGGGAACCGGCCGAGGAACTCGCGGGCGCATTCTTCGGTCACGAGGTCGCTCATCTGCCCCCGCACCAGCAGCATCGGGATGCCGTTGCGCAGGATCGTCTCGACCGCTGCGTGCATCCGGTCCACCTCGGTCACTTCGATCGGCGGCAGCGCGGCGGTGCCGTCGATGAACTTCGGGTCCCAGTGCCAGTACCAGCGACCGTCGCGCTGGCGCAGGTTCGTCTTCAAGCCGTTGAGGTCGGCGGGCCTCGGCCGGTGGGGGTTGTACTGCTGGATCATGTCGGCGACCTCGTCGAGCGATGCGAAGCCCGACGTCATCTTCTCGGCCATGAATTCGTGAATGCGCGACGCGCCGGAAGGGTTCATGTCCGGCACGATGTCGACGAGGACGATCGCGCGCACCGCACCGGGCGCGAGTTCCCCGGCAAGGAGCATCGCGGTGATACCACCAAGAGAGGCGCCGACGATGACGGGCTTGTCGGGAAGTTCCCGAAGCACTTCGAGCACGTCTCCGGCGAACGTGGTGACGCGGTAGTCGCCGTCGGCCGACCAGTCGGACTCGCCGTGCCCGCGGAAGTCGACGGTGACGGCCTGCCATCCCCGTTCGGCAACCGCGGCCGCGGCCCGGCCCCATGACCGACGGGTCTGTCCGCCGCCGTGCAGGAACACCACCGCCGGTGCGGTCGCATCGCCGATTCGGTCTGCGACGATCGTCACGCCGCCGTCACCGACCACACGAAACACTCTGGGAGACATGGTCATCGGCATGCCCCGGCAATGACGGTCCGGGCGATCGCCTCGGCCCGGCTCCGGCGGAACGAGCGTCCTTCGGTGAGGATCGCGTAGACGATTCCGCCGACGATGGCGTCGGCCGCCGCCTGCGATGTCGCATCGTCGATTCCGTCAGCCGACAACCGGGCTCTCACGCCCTCGTGCAGAGGGGCGCTGAAACCCGCCTGCATGCGCGTCTTGACGTCTTCGTGTTCCATTCCCGCGACGGTGAGGATGCGCAGCATCGCGTTGCCGCGCTCGCCCGTGAGCGTCGCCGCGAGGCTGGCCGACCATCGGCTCAGGTCCGCCACGAGGTCGTCGGTGTGCCCGACGGGCCGCAGGATCTTGTCGGCATCCTCGAGCAGCACATCGGCGACGAGGGCCGGGCGGCTCGGCCACCACCGGTAGATCGTCTGCTTCCCGACACCGGCGCGCGCGGCGACCGCTTCGATGCTCAGCCCGTCGAACCCGCGCTGCAGCAGTAGTTCCTTGGTGGCCGAGATGATCGCCGTTCGGGACCGCTCGCTGCGGCGGCGGGGCGCTCTGGCCTCGGTGACCATCGGTTGACTCCGCATCTGACGGGGGGCGGCTTTACAGATGGTGACAGCACTGCATAATCTTGGCAAGACGAGACGTTGCGTCTCGTGAACGTGGAGAGGAACGCGATTGGCCGGCCACCGGTGAGGCCCAGCAAGCTCGTCATCGGCGCCAGCGGTTTCCTGGGTTCGCATGTCACCAAGCAGTTGGCCGCCCGCGGCGATGACGTGCGGGTGTTGATCCGGCCGACCAGTTCCACGCGCGGCATCGACGGTCTGCCCGTCGACATCCGGCGCGGGGACATCTTCGACGCCGACGGTGTGCGCTCCGCGATGCGGGGATGCGATGTCGTGTACTACTGCGTCGTCGACGCCCGTCCGTGGCTGCTCGACCCCGCGCCAATGTGGCGCACCAACGTCGAGGGGCTGCGAGCCGTGCTCGACGTCGCCGTCGACGCGGGACTGCACCGCTTCGTGTTCACCAGTTCGATCGCCACCATCGGCCGTTCCAGCGACGGCCCCGCCGACGAGACCACCGCCCACAACTGGCTCGACATCGGCGGTGACTACGTCCGCAGTCGGGTGCAGGCCGAGCAGATGGTGCTGCGCTACAGCGCCGAGAAGGGCCTTCCCGCGGTCGCGATGTGCGTCTCGAACACCTACGGGCCGGGAGATTGGCTGCCGACCCCGCACGGGGGCCTGCTGTCGGCGGCGGTGCGGGGCAAGCTGCCGTTCTACATCGACGGTTTCGAGAGCGAGACCGTCGGCATCGAGGACGCCGCGCGAGCGATGATCCTTGCCGGTGAACGCGGCCGGGTCGGCGAGCGCTACATCGTCTCCGAACGGTGGATGAGCGCGCGGGAGATCTTCGAAGTCGGTTGTGCCGCAGTAGGAGTCGAACCTCCACGGCGCGGCGTCCCGATCAAGTTGATGGCTGCCGCCAGCTATCCGAGCAGCTGGATCGCCCGGCTCCGCGGCCGTGACACCATGTTGACGCCGCTGAACATCCGGATGATGAACATCATGTCTGAGATGGACCACTCGAAGGCGGTACACGAGTTGGGCTGGCAGCCGTCGCCGACGCCCGACGCGATCGCGGCCGCCGCGCAGTTCTTCCGAGCCTCACGCCGGTCGGGAAGGGATTCCGCATGAGCCTGGCGCTGAGCCCTGAGCAACGCGAACTCAGCGAAGCGGTGGCACAGTTCGCCGCGCGGCGTGCCCCGGTATCGGCCACTCGCGAGTCATTCGACGTGCTTGCGCAGGGTCATCTGCCGTCATGGTGGGAGGAGTTCGTCGCCAACGGCTTTCATGCCGTGCACCTGCCCGAGCGATACGGCGGCCAGGGTGGCGGCCTGCTCGACGCAGCCTGTGTGCTCGAGGCGGCGGGCAGGACATCGCTTCCCGGGCCGCTGCTGCCGACCGTGACCACCGGCGCGGTCGCGCTGCTGGCCGAACCGACCCCGGCGGCCGAAGCGGTCCTGACCCGCCTCGCCGAGGGTGCGGCGGCCGCGGTGGCGTTGCCCGGCCACTCGACGTTCACCGCTCGCGACGACGGTCAGCGCTGGTTGATCGGCGGCGACTCGGATCTGCTCGCGGGAATCTGCACGGCGACAACCGCTTTGGTCTGCGCCGTCACCGACCGCGGGGATCGGGTCTGGCTCGCCGCCGATACGGCACACCCCTCGGCGGCAGTCGAATCCGTGCGCGGCACCGACCTGCTGACCGACCTCGGCAGGTTGCGTCTGGCCGACTATCCGGTCGAGAAGACCGACGTTCTCAACGGTATCGACGCCGAGCGGGCCGAGTGCCTCACCACCGCGCTGACGGCGAGCGTGGCCGCCGGTATCACTCAGTGGTGTGTGGAAGCCGCCACCGCACATCTGCGTACACGCGAACAGTTCGGCAAGCTCATCGGTACATTCCAAGCGCTGCAGCACAGCGCCGCAATGCTTCTGGTCAACAGCGAGTTGGCCGGCGCGGCGACCTGGGACGCGGTGCGCGCGGCTTCCGAACCGATCGACCAACACGCGATGGCCGCGGCCGGTGCCGCCCTGATGGCCGTCGCGCCGTGCCCGGACCTTGCCCTGGACACGCTGACGATGTTCGGCGCCATCGGCTTCACCTGGGAACACGACCTGCACCTCTACTGGCGCCGGGCCACCAGCCTGTCGGCGTCGATCGGCGACAGGAATCGCTGGGCCAAACGGCTGGGGGAACTGACCGCCACCGGCGAACGCGACTTCTCGGTCGACCTCGGTGACGCCGAAGCCGCGTTCCGTTCTCGCATTGCCGAGACCCTCGACAAGGCCGCGGCGCTGCGCAACGACGGCCCGGGCCGTCAAGGCGACTACGAACACTTCGCCACGGGCCCTCAGCGCAGCGCCATCGCGGATGCGGGCTTGATCGCACCCCATTGGCCGCCGCCCTGGGGGATCGACGCCAGCCCGCTGCACCAACTGATCATCGACGAGGAATTCGGCAAACGGCCCGCCGTGGTACGGCCGTCGCTGGGAATCGCCGAATGGATCCTGCCCTCGCTGATCAAGGCCGGTTCGGAAGAGCTGCAGCACAAACTCATCCCGTCCACCCAGCGCGGTGAGCTGGCATGGTGCCAGTTGTTCAGCGAGCCGGGCGCAGGGTCCGATCTCGCCGCGTTGGCCACGCGCGCGACCAAGGTCGACGGCGGATGGCGCATCCACGGACACAAGATCTGGACCTCGTCGGCGCACCGGGCCGACTATGGGGCGCTACTGGCCCGGACCGATCCGGCCGCCCCCAAACACCGTGGGATCGGTTACTTCATCATCGACATGCGCTCACCCGGAATCGAGATTCAGCCGATCAAGCAGGCCAGCGGGGAAGAAGAGTTCAACGAGGTCTTCCTCGACGACGTCTTCGTGCCCGACGAGATGCTTCTCGGTGAACCGACCGGAGGATGGGCCCTGGCGATCGCCACGATGGCCGAGGAGCGTTCCGCCATCAGCGGTTACGTGCAGTACGACAGGGCCGCACCATTGCGTCGAATCGCCGCGGCGCCCGAGGGCGCATGCGATGACGCGCTGCGCGAACTCGGCGAACTCGACGCCTACGCCAACGCGATCAAGGCGCTCGGCGTGCGCGAGACCATCCGGTTGCTCGACGGGCAGGCCTCGGGCGCGGCCTCCAGCATCGCCAAGGTGGCGATGAACGTGCTTCTGCGACGCACATTCCCGGCGACGCTCGGCTCGGCGGGTCGATCGGCGATGGCCGCCGATTCCGACGTCGTCACGCCGTATCTGCGAGTGCCCGCCGAACTGATCGGCGGCGGCACCAAGGAGATTCAGCTCAACATCATCGCCCAGATGATCCTCGGGCTTCCCCGCAAGTAATCAACCGAGAAGGACACCCATGGGACTACGTGGTGAAGCCGCGATCGTCGGCTATGTCGAACTCCCGCCGGAGCGGCTGAACAAGGCCACCCCCGCGCCGTTCACCCTTGAGCAGTGGGCGGAGTTGGCGTCGGCGGCGCTACAGGACGCCGGCCTGTCGGCGGAACTCGTCAACGGCATCGTCACCTCGCACCTGGCCGAGTCGGAGATCTTCGTACCGTCCACGATCGCCGAATACCTGGGCGTGCGAGCCAACTTCGCCGAGCTCGTCGACCTCGGCGGGGCGAGCGCAGCGGCGATGGTGTGGCGGGCGGCCGCGGCCGTCGAACTGGGTTTGTGCGACGTGGTGCTGTGCGCGCTGCCCGCGCGCTACATCACGCCGATGTCGGAGAAGAAGCCGAAGCCGTTGGTGGACGCCGTGTTCTTCGGTTCGTCGAGCAACCAGTACGGCTCGCCGCAGGCGGAATTCGAGATCCCCTACGGCAACCTGGGGCAGAACGGGCCGTACGGTCAGGTGGCCACCCGTTACGGCGCGGTCTACGGCTACGACGAGCGGGCGATGGCCAAGATCGTCGTCGATCAGCGCGTCAACGCCAACCACACCGAAGGCGCGATCTGGAAGGACAAACCACTCACCATCGACGACGTGCTGGGCAGCCCGGTCATCGCCGACCCGCTGCACATGCTCGAGATCGTGATGCCGTGTGTGGGCGGCGCCGCGGTGGTCGTCGCGAACGCGGACATCGCCAAACGGACGCGCAACAGGCCGGTGTGGATCAAGGGTTTCGGCGAGCACGTCCCGTTCAAGACGCCCACGTACGCGGCCGATCTCCTGCACACCCCGATGGCGGAGGCCGCCGCAACCGCGTTCGGCATGACCGATCTGACCCGCGCCGATATGGACATGGTCTCGATCTACGACTGCTACACGATCACCGTGCTGCTCTCGCTGGAGGACGCGGGGTTCTGTGAGAAGGGCAAGGGCATGCAGTTCGTCGCCGACCACGACCTCACGTTCCGCGGTGACTTCCCGCTCAACACCGCCGGGGGTCAACTCGGTTTCGGCCAGGCCGGTCTCGCCGGCGGGATGCATCACGTCTGCGATGCGACCCGCCAGATCATGGGCAGGGCCGAGTCCGCACAGGTGCCCGACTGCAACCGTGCGTTCGTCTCCGGTAACGGCGGAATCCTGTCCGAGCAGACCGCCCTGATCCTCCAAGGAGACTGATCCGTGACCACCTTCGAGCGGCCCATGCCGGTGAAAACCCCGACCACCGCACCCTTTTGGGATGCACTGGCCCAGCACCGCATCATGATCCAGTACTCGCCGTCATCGAATGCGTACGTGTTCTATCCGAGGGTGCGGGCCCCGCGGACTCTCGCCGATGACCTCGAGTGGCGTGAGATTTCCGGGATGGGCACGCTGTACTCCTACACCGTGGCACGGCGACCCGTCGGGCCGCACTTCGCCGATGCGGTGCCGCAACTGCTGGCGATCGTCGAATGGGATGAGGGGCCGCGGTTTTCCACCGAGCTGGTCGACGTCGAACCCAGCGAGCTGAAAGTCGGGATGCGGGTCAAACCCGTGTTCTTCGACTACCCCGAACACGACGTGACGATGCTGCGCTACACACCCGCGTAGTCGGCTCAAACGGTTACCTTCGCCGCAGCGGGGTCAGCAACGCTTCAAGGCCGTAGGCGAACACCGCGTCGTAGTCGGTGGGTGACTGCAGCGCTTCGACGAGGGCACGGTCGGGCCAGTCGTCGGTCCACAGCGACGGGTCCTCCTCGTCGTGCTTTTCACCGCGCACGGCCGAAAACTGCATCACCGCAGACGAAATGACATGCACCTGCACCGCGCGCAGCACCAGGGCCGCATCCTGGCCCGTCACCCCGAGCTCGGCGAGTTGGGCCGCCAACGCCTGTTGAACCGGCAGGAACAAGCGAGGTGTCTGGTCACGTTCGTGGGCGATCGCGAGCAGATGTTGTCTGTTGATGAGTGCCCGCCGTTGAGCATGCGCGAGGGAGGCGATGCGGGCGACCGCGTTGTTGCCGTCGGTGGGCAGATGTGCCATCTCGTCGAGCAGCCGGTCCACGAGGCTGTCGAACAGCTTGTCGCGGCCGCCGACGTGCCAGTAGATCGACGTCACCGCCACACCGAGCTGTTCTGCCAGCCCGCGCATGGTGAAGCCGTCCACCCCGTGCAGTTCGATCATTCTGGCGGCGGCGTCGAGGATGACCTCTGCGCTGATGGCCTCCTGTGCCCTAGCGGCCCGCCGTGATGTCACCGGGCTCACCTCCGGTCATCCGTTCCGACTCGGGCAGGTCCAGGTAGCGCTCGAGGTTGCGGTGCATGTTGATCACGCGGCGCTCCTCGTTGGACAGCGTCAGGTGCGTCAAGCCCGGCTGGTGCAGGCCTCGTTGCAAACCGGCCAACACCGAGATGTCTTGGGTGAGAACCAGTCCCGGATGCGCCTCGTCGGCCGTCATGCGCACGTCGACGGGCGTGGCCCGGGGCGCGCCGGGCGTCATCCGTGTCCACAGCAGCATCACCAGTTCGCCGTGGTCCGGATCCGATCCCGGATGTGACGTCATCACCGTCAGATGGTCGGCGTTCATCAGCAGCGTCATGTTCGGGAAAACGTTGTACTGGTGCAGCCGCATGATCTGCTCGGTGTCGGCCCATTGCAGGTCGACGCCGCGGGAGGCGGCGAACGCGCGCGTGCGGGCGGCGATGACGTCGGCCACCGATGCGCCCGGTTCGCGGTCGTCGGGCAGCGGGGTGCCCTCCTCCACGCCCATCAACGCGCCCTGCGTGCACACGTACGCATCCCACACCTCGTCGTCGCTGAGAGGCTGCTTCAGATGCGGGCTCGGAATCCCGTACAGCTGTTCGGATTTGCCCGTGTGCCCCCAGATCTTCTGTGGGGCGTAGACATCGTCCATACACCGGTGCAGCTCGGGGTGCAGGGTCTGGATGTGGTAGGTCTCGCTGTATCCGTCGGCGATCGTCTTCCAGTTGGCGTCGACGTCGATCGTCATCGTGGCATAGCAGCGGAAGTCGGCGAGCTCGCACCACTTCGCGTCGGCGGGCATCTCCTCGAGGTAGTCGAGCAGCGGCATCGCGTCGACATCCAGATTGACGAAGACCAGCCGCTCCCAGGTGTCGACGGCGGCCGGGAGAAGCGGGAGCTCGGACATCTGCAACGCGCCGAACCCTTTGCGATTCGGCACCCGCCGCAGTGACCCGCCGAGGTCCCAGGTCCAGCCGTGATACCCGCACCGCAGTTCGCGCAGGCCCGAGCCGGCGCCGGAGCACAGTGAGTTGCCGCGGTGCCGGCATACGTTCTGAAACGCCCGCAGAACGCCGTCGTCCCCGCAGACGATCAGCACGGAGTATGGGCCGCACCGATATTCGAAGTAGTCGCCGGGCTCGGCGACGTGGTCGAGCGTGCAGGCCAGCTGCCACACCCTGGGCCACATGCGTTCGTTCTCGAGCGCAGCGAATCCGGCGGAGTAGTACCGCTCGGCGGGCACCAGCGTGGGCCGCGCGGGTGGGGCGCCGATCGCATCTTCGCGTCGGACTTGTCGCGCTGTGTGCGTCACGAACGGTCCTTTCCGAAGTCGCCGCGAAGCCTCTGTAACGGTGTTACAGTGCCCGACACTAGCGGCTGAAATCCGGATGCGGAGGGCTTATCGTGTTCGACCTGAAGATCACCGGCGGAACCGTCGTCGACGGCACAGGAGCGGACCGGTTCGGCGCGGACATCGGCATCAGGGACGGCAAGATCGTCGAAGTCCGTCGTCGTGGACCTGGCGACGCTCCGCTCGAGGGCGAGGCCGCGGAGACGATCGACGCGACCGGGAAAGTCGTCGCGCCCGGCTTCGTCGACATCCACACGCACTACGACGGGCAGGTCAGCTGGGACAGCTTGCTCGAGCCCTCCAGCGGCCACGGGGTGACCACCGTGGTGACCGGCAATTGCGGGGTCGGGTTCGCACCCGTGCGGCCGGGAAACGAGGAATGGCTGATCGGGTTGATGGAGGGCGTCGAGGACATCCCGGGAACCGCGCTCACCGAGGGCATCTCGTGGGGGTGGGAGAGTTACCCCGAATACCTCGATGTCGTCGAAAAGCAGGACTTCGCCATCGATGTGGGCAGCCAGATCGCCCACGGCGCGGTGCGCGCATATGCGATGGGGGAGCGCGGAGCCCGCAACGAGCCCGCGTCACCGGAGGACATCACGGCGATGGCCCGCCTCGTGCAGCAAGGCATCGAGGCCGGCGCGCTGGGTTTCTCGACATCGCGCACGTTGGGGCACCGGGCCATCGACGGCGAACCGGTCCCGGGCACCTTCGCCGCCGAGGACGAACTGTTCGGTCTCGGCCGGGCCATGGCCGCCGGTGGGCGGGCGGTGTTCGAGCTGGCGCCGCAGGGGGTCGCCGGCGAGGACATCATCGCGCCCAAAAAGGAACTCGAATGGATGAAGCGTCTCGCCGCCGAGATCGACCGTCCGATCTCGTTCGGAATGATCCAGGTCGATGCGGCTCCCGACCTGTGGCGCGAACAGCTCGACATCTCGGCGCAGGCACATGCGGCAGGCAGCGAGCTCTATCCGCAGATCGCCGCGCGTCCGTTCGGGATGCTGTTCGGCTTCCCAGGCCACCACGCCTTCACGCACCGGCCGACCTTCCGCAAACTGAAGGCCGAAAGCAGCCGCGAGGAATTGGGCGCACGCCTGGCGGATCCGGCGGTCAAGGCCGCGATCCTGGCCGAGGAAGACCTACCGCCGGACCCGAATGTGTTGTTCGACAACATGTTTGCCCTGGTGCAGTATTCGCTCGGCCGCATCTATTCGCTGGGCGATCCACCCGACTACGAACCGACCGTCGAACGCACCGTGGAGAAGATCGCCAGCGATCGTGGGGAGGATCCGCTGGCCACGTTGTACGACCTGATGCTGGAGGACGACGCGACGGCGATGCTGATGCTGCCGTTCTACAACTATTTCTACGGTAACCACGACGCGATCCGGGAGATGCTGCTGCATCCGGCGGGTGTGGTCGGGTTGTCCGACGGCGGCGCGCATTGCGGAATGATCTGCGACGCGTCGTATCCCACCTTCTTGCTCACGCATTGGGCGCGCGACCGCCACCGCGGTGACAAACTTCCGCTGGAGTACGTGGTGCGCAAGCAATCCCACGACACCGCGCAGCTGTTCGGGCTGAGCGATCGCGGCGTCATCGAGGTGGGAAAGAAGGCCGACGTCAATGTCATCGACATGGACGCGCTGACTCTGCATCCCGCGCGGATGGCCTACGACCTGCCCGCCGGGGGTCAGCGGCTGGTGCAGGGCGCCTCCGGTTACACCGCGACGATCGTCAGCGGCGTGGTGACGCGGCGCGACGGCGCCGACACCGGCGCCCGGCCGGGCCGGCTTGTGCGCGGCGCTCGCTGACCTCGCAATCACCGCAGACGAGAGACGGCCCCCTCGTTGCCGAGGGGGCCGTCACCGTCGTACTTACTTAGTTGCTGCTGCCCGAGCCCGAACCGCTGCTGCCCGAGCCCGAACCGGTGCTGCCGGAAGCGGAACCGGTGCTGCTCGAGTCGGCGCCACTGGTCGAGCCGGTGCTGCCGGTCGTGCCGGTGCTCGTGTTGGAGCCGGTGCTGCTGCCCGTGCCGGAGCCACCGGTGGAACCGGTGCTGCCGGTCGTGCCCGAGCCGGTGCTGCCGTTGCTGCCGGTCGTGCCGGAGCCGCCGGTCGAACCGGTGCTGCCGGTCGTGCCCGTGCCGGTGCCTTCACCCCGGCTGGTGCTGATGCCCGAGGTGTTGCTGCCGGTGTTGGTGCTGCCGCCCGTGCCGGTGCCTTCGCTCGGTGTCGCGCCGGTGCCTTCGCCCGACTCTTCGCCCGAGGTCTCACCCGACTCCTCGCCGGTGCCTGCGCCCGACTCTTCGCCAGCGCCTGCGTTGACGTCCTCACCGGCGCCTTCGCCCGACTCTTCGCCGGTGCCTGCGTTGACGTCCTCGCCGGCGCCTTCGCCCGACTCTTCGCCAGCGCCTTCGCCCGACTCTTCGCCGGCGCCTGCGGTGACGTCCTCGCCGGTGCCTTCAGCGGCGCCTTCGCCGACACCTTCGCCAGCGGCCGAACCTTCGCCTTCGCCTTCGCCGGCGCCTTCGTCCTCACCCTCACCCTTGTCGGCGAGGCTGACCGGAACGAGGTCACCACCGAAGCGGAACTCGCCCGGGCCGCCCAGGGCACTGAGGCTCGACGGGGCCGGAGGCGCGATCGCATTGGCAATCTGGTTGGGCAGCGTGACCGCGAGGTAGGTGAACAGACCACGGTCGAGCAGACCCTGCCACTCCGAGGGGGAGGTGGCCGGCGTGAACCCGTTGACCAGAGCGTTGAGCGCCAGCACCGGCAGGTTCACCAGGTTGGTGATCGCATCCGTGATGTTGCCCGCGGCCAAAGCCTCGCGCGTGGCATCAAAGATCTCCGTCGACTGGACGATCGAGCCGATGATCGGTTCGAAAATCGCCTTGGTGACCGCGAACTCGGAGATCACATCGAGCAGCGCGGGCAACTTCTCCGCGCCGGGAAGGGCTCCCACAAAGTCGGCGGGGATGGAGAAGACGTCGATCAGCGGCCGTACGCCACCGAGCACCCGGAGCACGAACCAGCCATTGACCTTGGAGAACGCTTCGAAGAACTCGCCCTTCGACAGGTGGTTCAACGACTCGGTGATCACGCCGGGGAACTGCTCGGCCGCCAACCTCAGCCCCTCGAAGGTGCCCTCCAGGGCCGAGGTGATCACGGGTCCGAAGTTCGAGTTGAAATTGAGGACCTGATCGAGCAGAGGACCCGGGTTGAGGGTGTTGAGAATCAGGACATTCGCTGCCTCCCGGAAGATGTAGCCGGTGCTCAACTCCCGCAGAAGGTTGAGGTTCGCGTTGGTCGCGTCGCCGGTCAGCGTCTCCAGGCTTCCGAATGTGTTGGCGATGGCCTGCCCCCACACGAGGAGCGGATTGCTGGCCGCCGTGAGCTGGACCGCGGCGTGCGCCACGCGCTCCTGGACATCCTGAACGGTGGGCATCGGGGGGGCCACCGGGCTGACCGCGATCACACCCGCACTTGCCATCGCGACGCCAGCAACCAACAGCTTGGAGTTGCGTCGGCTCGACGGCGAGTAACTGGGTGGGAGGTCCTGAACCGGCGGACCGGCCTGAACTGCTAGTTGCACGTTTTCTCCTGTTGTGCCTGTGAATTTGCCAAATGGCAGCTGAAGATTAGCTGAGCCTATCCTAAGAGGCAAGTGATTCGTCCCACTAAATAGCGTGGGTTACGCTAGCCGGCTTGATGATGTCGCGATGGCGTCATAACTCGGCATATCGCAGCTGAGGCACGGTACTTGCCGATTCACGCAGCGATCTCAGGGAAACCTACACGAGAGGCGCTCGTCGTCCAGGCCTACCCCATCCGCCGCGCCGTGATGTGCGCCACGTCGTGCTTCCGTCTGCTGATCACCGACCGCGGAGTTGCTGGGGCGTCGGCCACGACGTCGCCGGAGTTTCTCGCGACCGCGGCGTGAAGACTTCGCCCGCGCGACATCCTCACGCGCAAGTGACCATATTGGGCAAAGTGAAGTCAGCAGCATGGGTCGGCAGCTCGCACGATCGCGCGCCGAGCGACGATTTCACCGCCGCCGAGCCGCAAGACCAGCCTCGTGGCATCGCGGCCACACGAACCCGCTACGAGCTGCCCTTTACCGATTGACAGCAGATAATTCGACAGGCTAGATATACGACACGCACGGTGGACGGGGTCATGGGGACGCGGTCGGCGTGCGACACGCGCGCGCCACCGAAGGGTCATGGGATGAGCATGATTCGACCAGCCCGCACTCCACCCGGAACGCAGGCCGAACGTTCGCGCATTGCGCATGCCATCCGAGTGCTCTCGGTACCGATCATCATCGGTTGGCTGGTGCTGACCGCGGCCACAAATGTGTTCGTCCCGTCGTTGGAGAAGGTCGGCGAGGCCAACACCGTCTCGATGAACGCCCACGACGCACCGGCCTTCATCGCGATGCAGCGCGTGGGCGCGAACTTCAAGGAGTTCGACTCCGACAGCAACGCGATGGTCATCTTGGAGGGCGACAAAGCGCTCGGCCCTGAAGCGCACCGCTACTACGACGACTTGATCTCCAGGCTCCGCGCCGACCCGGAACACGT
This sequence comes from Mycolicibacterium novocastrense, assembly GCF_001499835.1. Taxonomy (NCBI): domain Bacteria; kingdom Bacillati; phylum Actinomycetota; class Actinomycetes; order Mycobacteriales; family Mycobacteriaceae; genus Mycobacterium; species Mycolicibacterium novocastrense. The sequence goes on along the minus strand of NZ_LQIH01000024.1, from coordinate 35,569 downwards.
CGAGCACGTCGCCGATTTCTGGAGCGACCCGCTGACCGCCGCGGGGGCGCAGAGCGCAGACGGCAAGTCCGCGTATGTGCAGATCTATCTGCGCGGGAACATGGGCGAGACGATCGCCAACGAATCGATCCAATCGGTTCGCGACATCATCGCGCAAACGCCTGCACCGCAAGGGGTCACGGCATACGTGACCGGAGGAGCGGCGCTGAACGCCGACCAACGCGTCGCCGGCGACAAGGGGGCCGTCAAGGCGACCGTCGCCACGCTGATCGTCATCGCGGTGATGCTGCTGTTCGTCTACCGCTCGATCACCACCATGGTGCTGATCCTGTTCATCGTGTTCGTCGAACTCGGCGCCTCGCGCGGCATCGTCGCCTTCCTCGGCGACACCGGATTCATCGGGCTCTCGACGTTCGCCACCAGCCTGCTCACCCTGATCGCCATCGCCGCGGGCACCGACTACGCGATCTTCCTCGTCGGCCGGTACCAAGAGGCCCGCCAGGCCGGCGAGGACCCCGAAACCGCGTACTACACCATGTTTCACGGCACGGCCCACGTCGTGCTGGCTTCGGGGCTCACCATCGCCGGAGCGCTGCTGTGCCTGAAGTTCACGAGGCTGCCGTGGTTCCAGACCATGGCGGTGCCGTGTGCGGTGGGCGTACTCGTCGCGGTGATCGCCGCCTTGACACTCGGTCCGGCCGTCACCGTCGTCGGCGGTCGGTTCGGACTCTTCGAACCGAAGCGGCCCATCAACTCGCGCGCTTGGCGACGGGTCGGCGTCGTGGTCGTGCGGTGGCCAGGGCCGGTGCTCGTGGCGACCTGTGCGTTGTCACTGGTCGGGTTGCTCGCACTCACCGGATACAAGGTCGACTATGACGGGCGGCACTTCCTTCCCGCAGACACCCCGGCCAACATCGGATACGACGTCGCCGAACGACATTTCGACGCCGCCCGGATGAACCCTGAACTGCTGATGGTCGAAAGCGACCACGACTTGCGCAATTCCGCCGACTTCCTGGTGATCGACAAGATCGCCAAGGGGATCTTCCGCGTACCCGGCATCGCCCGCGTGCAGACCATCACCCGCCCGCAGGGTAAGCCGATCGAGCACACGACGATCCCGTTCCTGCTCAGCATGCAGGGCACCACGAACCAGCTCAACCAGAAGTATCTGCAGGACCGGATGGCCGACATGCTGGTCCAGGCCGAGGAAATGCAGTCGACCATCGACCAGATGGAAAAGATGGCCAGCCTGATGCAGCAGATGGCCGACACCACCCACAGCATGGTCGAGAAGACCAAGAACACGACGATCCACATCGCCGAACTGCGCGACCACATCGCCGATTTCGACGACTTCTTCCGGCCTGTCCGCAACTACTTCTACTGGGAACCGCACTGTTACAACATCCCGATCTGCTGGTCGCTGCGCTCAATATTCGACACCCTCGACGGCATCGACACGCTGACCGATGACATCCAGCGCCTCGTGCCCGACCTCGAACGCCTCGACAGCCTGATGCCCCAGCTGATTCTGCTGCTGCCTCAGCAGATCGAGACGATGAAGACGATGAAGACCATGATGCTGACCATGCACTCCTCGCAGAAGGGGTTGCAGGATCAGATAGCCGCGATGCAGGAGAACTCGCATGCGATGGGTGACGCGTTCGACGCATCCATGAACGACGACTCGTTCTACCTGCCGCCAGAGGCGTTCGCGAACAAAGACTTTCAGCGCGGTATGGACAACTTCATCTCGCCCGACGGCAAGTCGGTGCGGTTCATCATCGAGCATGAGGGCGATCCGGCCACCCCCGAGGGCATCGACCACATCGATGCGATCAAGCTCGCGGCCAAAGAAGCCATCAAGGGCACACCCCTGGAGGGCTCCACCATCTACCTCGGAGGGACCGCCGCCACGTACAAGGACATGCGCGACGGCTCCAACTACGACTTGATGATCGCCGGATTATCCGCCGCGGCATTGATTTTCATCATCATGCTGATCATCACGCGGGCGGTCGTGGCCGCCGCGGTGATCGTCGGAACGGTGCTGCTCTCGCTGGGCACGTCGTTCGGACTGTCTGTGCTCGTGTGGCAGCACCTGCTTGGCATCCGCCTGCACTGGATCGTGCTGGTGATGTCGGTGATCCTGCTGCTGGCGGTCGGCTCGGACTACAACCTGCTGCTGGTGTCCCGGTTCAAGGAGGAATTGCACCACGGGTTCAAGGTCGCGATCATCCGTGCGATGGCCGGCTCGGGCAAAGTGGTCACCTCGGCGGGTCTGGTGTTCGCCGCGACGATGGCCTCGTTCGTGGTCGGTGATCTGCGCAGCATCGCCCAGGTCGGCACCACGATCGCGTTGGGTCTGCTGTTCGACACCCTGATCGTGCGTGCGTTCATGACACCGTCCATCGCGGCGCTGCTGGGCCGATGGTTCTGGTGGCCGCAAAGGGTGCCCACGCCCGCGTCACGGCGCAGGATGGCCGCAGTGTTCCCTGACCGGGCAGCCGCGCCGACCAGCGGTGGCCACTGAGGCCGGACCGGAGTTACGGAGCTTTCCCAACGCGCTCCTTCTCGTGCGCCTGTGGTGCCATGATGGGCAGATGACGAACCCGGACGTCGCAGACAGCCCTCTGCCGTCCGCCTCGGACTGGGCGATCGCCGACCGCAACGTCGGCACGTTCCGGTTCTGGTTTGTCGGGCAGCGTTGGGAGTGGTCGGACGAAGTAGCCCGGATGCACGGCTATGAGCCCGGCGCCGTCGTGCCGACGACCGAGCTGCTGCTGTCGCACAAGCATCCCGACGACCGACAGCACGTCCAGGACCTACTGGACCACGCCCTGCACTTGGGTGGCTCGTTCTCCAGCCGCCACCGGTTCATCGACACCGCGGGCAGGTTGCACACCGTCATCGTGATCGGCGACCGGATGCTCGACGACCAGGGTGCGGTGGTCGGCACCGAGGGCTACTACATCGACCTGACCGACACGTTCGCCCATACCCGCCGCCAGGCGCTGAGCGAGTCGCTGCCCGAGTTGTTCAACGCCCGAGCGGCCATCGAGCAAGCCAAGGGCGCCCTGATGCTCGTCTACCGCATCGACGCCGAGGCCGCGTTCGAATTGCTGATGTGGCGCTCACAGCACACCAACACGAAATTGCGCGCGCTCGCGGCGCAGATCGTCGCCGAACTCGGCACGATCGATCCCCAGCGTGACGACCTGCGAAGGCAGTTCGACCACCTGCTTCTCACCGCGCACACCCGCGCCCGGTAGGTGATCGAGGGCCGTGGATGCGCGTCGTAACTGAAGTCGTCCCAGCCGGGGTATCACCAGGGCATGACAAGACAGACGCGCAAACCGCTTGGCCGCTGACGGGTGAGATGACGTGGCGCAGATAGAGGTGAGCCTGGATGTGCGCGACACCGCGGTGGTGGTGTCGGTAGCCGGCGAGATCGACTCGAACAGCGTCGGAGCTCTGCAACCCCATTTCGACCGCGCGGTCGAGGCCGCCGATGGGCATCCGGCCAAGTTGCTGATCGTCGAACTGTCCAGGGTCGGGTACTTCGGTAGTGCGGGACTCAACGCCGTACTCGAGTGTTACGAGAAAGGATTGGCCGCCGGAGTCGCGGTGCGGTTGGTGGCCGCCAACCCCGAGGTGGTCCGTCCCATCGAGGTCACCAAGCTCGACAAGGTTCTGCGACCGTACGGATCCGTGGCCGATGCGGTCGACGGATGAGTGACCCGACCGGGCAGCAGAACCGACTGACCACGGTTTTCGATGCAGACGGCGAGGTCGGGCCCGATATGGCCGGAGTTCGGTGGGCCGCCACGCCGTTGGGGGCACCGGACGGCTGGCCGCAGAGCCTGCGAACCGCGGTCAGCATCCTGCTGTCCTCGCGATTCCCGATGTGGATGGCGTGGGGGCCCGATCTGACGTTCTTCTGCAACGCCGCCTATCGGCGGGACACGTTGGGCCGCAAGTATCCCTGGGCGCTCGGCCGGCCGGCGCGCGAGGTGTGGGTCGAGATCTGGCCCGATATCGGCCCGCGAATCGACCACGTGCTCTCCACCGGAGAGGCGACTTGGGATTCGGCGCTGCTGCTCTTCCTCGAGCGCTCCGGCTATCAGGAGGAGACGTACCACACCTTTTCGTACAGCCCACTGCGTGACGACGACGGGCTGGTCGTGGGCATGCTGTGCGTGGTCAGCGAGGACACCCAGCAGGTGATCAGTGAGCGCCAGATGGCGACCCTGCGTGACCTCGGATCGGACCCGAGCGTCGTGCGCACCGAAGAAGAGATCATGGCGTTCGCCGAACGCCAGCTCGGTCAGAACCTGCGCGATCTCCCGTTCACGTTGACCTACCTGTTCGATGCCGACGGCGGTGCCCGCCTCGCCGGATCCACCGGCGGCATCGCCGAGCATCCGATCGCGTGGGCGCATGTGGGCGCCGGCCACGACGGCAGTTGGCCGCTGGAGGAACCCGCGCGCGGTGAGACGACGGTGGTCGCGCTGGCCGGCGACCGGTACGCGGACCTGCCGACCGGGGACTGGCGGGATCCACCGCAACACGCGCTGATCGTCCCGCTACAGCAGCAGGGCGGTTCCCCGATCGGCTTCCTGGTCGCCGCGCTCAACCGTTACCGCCCGCTCGACGACACCTATCGCGGCTTCGTGACACTCGTGGCAGGGCACGTCGCCGCGGGCATCGGCAGTGCGCGCAACTACCAGGCACAGCAGCAGCGCGCCGAGGAACTCGCCGAGCTGGACCGCGCCAAGACGGCGTTCTTCTCCAACATCAGCCACGAGTTCCGAACCCCGCTGACGTTGATCCTCGACCCGGTCGCCGAATTACGTACGCGCGGCGCCGACTTCGACGAGCTGGCGCGTGACGAATTGGACATCGTGTGGCGCAACGGATTACGGCTCGCGAAGCTGGTCAACACGCTGCTCGACTTCTCGCGGATCGAGGCCGGCCGCATGCGGGCGAACTTCGCGCCGGTCGACCTCGGCGGCGTGACCGCCGAACTCGCCAGCGTCTTCCGGTCGGCGATCGAGCGTGCCGGCCTCACCTTCACCGTGGACTGTCCTTCCCTCGGCGACACCGTCTACATCGACCGCGACATGTGGGAGAAGGTGATCTTCAATCTCCTGTCCAACGCGCTGAAATTCACGTTCACCGGGGGCATCTCGGTCACCGTGTCCCGCGACGGCGACGAAGCCGTGGTCAGAGTCTCCGACACCGGTGCTGGGGTCGCCGCCGCCGAAATACCCCGACTGTTCGAACGATTCCACCGGATCGAGAACGTGCGCGCGCGGTCGAACGAGGGCAGCGGAATCGGTCTGGCCCTGGTCAAGGAGCTGGTCGAACTCCACAGCGGCAGCATCACCGCCGACAGTGCCGAGGGTGTCGGTACCACCTTCACGATCCGCGTGCCGATCGGCGCCGCACACGTTCCGGCCGACGCGCTCGCCTCGACACCCGACGGGCGGACAACGGACCCGGGCGCCGAACCCTATCTTCAAGAGGCGCTGCGGTGGCTGCCGACCGACGGAGAGGGCCCGGTCCCCGATGTGCCGTCGGGGGTGGGCGGCCCAACATCGTCTCCTCTCGCTCCGGGCTCCACACCGCGGGTGCTCATCGCCGACGACAACGCCGACATGCGTGAGTACGTCGCCCGGATGCTGCGCAACGACGGATACCTCGTCGACGCCGTCACCGACGGCCAGCAAGCGCTCGACGCGGTCCGTACCGAGCTGCCCGACGTGGTGATCAGCGACGTCATGATGCCGCTTCTGGACGGCCTCCAACTCGTCAGCGCATTGCGGTCGGATCCGCGCACCGCGGCCATACCGGTGCTGCTGTTGTCGGCCCGCGCCGGACAGGAAGCCGCCATCGAGGGTTTGCAGGCCGGTGCCGACGACTACCTCGTCAAGCCGTTCGCCGCAGCCGAACTGCTGGCGCGCGTGCGCGCGAACGTCAAACTCGCCAGGATCCGCAATCATCACGCCCGCTGGCGAACCGCGCTGATCGACTCGCTGCAGGAAGCGTTCTTCGTGGCCGACGAGCGCGGCACGGTGATCGAGATCAATGCGGCGTTCACCGACATCCTGGGGTACGGCGTAGATGGGTTGCCGTACGAGTCCGTGCAGCCGTGGTGGCCGACGGCGGAGTCGGATCCCGATGCGCACCGTCAGGCCAGCGAGATGTTGGCGCAGATACTGCGTGAACCGCATGGCAGGCACACGGTTCCGGTCACACACCGAGATGGGCACCGACTGTGGGTGACTCTCACCTACAACCGGATCGAGGAGATCGACACTGGCAGGCTCGTGATGGTCGGCACCTTCCGCGACGTCACCGCTGAGCACTACACAGTGCAGCGGGAGGCCGCCCTGGCAGCGCTCAATCAGCAACTGGCGCAGGCGGACACGCTCGACGATGCGGTGCGCACCACGGCCGAAGTCCTGCGCCAGGTGTGGTGCGCGCACCGCGTCCTGGCCGTCACGTTTCCCGTCGACGACGGCACCACGACGATCGATCCGTCAGCCCTGGTCTGTTCCGGCGAGCCGGTCCAGTGGCACGACCTGCCCGCGGCGACAAGACTGGCCATCACCTCGCTGCGCACCGCAGACTCACTCGTCGCCGACGCGTCGGACACCGGATCCGCGAGCATCGCACTGCAGCATCCTCGCGGGGTTCTGGTCGTCTACCTCGAACTGCCCGAGCGCCGACCGTTCACGCCCGAAGACAAGACGCTGTTGGCGGTCTTGGCCGGACGGCTCGGCCAGGGGCTGCAGCGCGTTCACCTACTGGACCAGCAGCGCGAAACCGCACTAGCGCTACAGCACGCGATTCTCGGTCCCACGGTCTCGAGTGGGTTCGCCGTGCGGTACCAGCCGGCCGCCCGCCCGCTGCAGGTCGGTGGTGACTGGTACGACGTCGTCGACCTCGACGACGGCCGTATCGCGTTGATCGTCGGCGATTGCGTCGGGCATGGATTGACCGCAGCCACGGTGATGGGACAGCTGCGAAGCGCCTGTCGGGCACTGCTTCTCGAACACCCCGGACCGGCCGCTGCGCTGACAGCCCTCGACCGGTTCGCCGCCAGGCTGCCGGGCGCGCGCTGCACGACGGCGTTCTGCGCCGTGCTCAATCCGGACACCGGTGAGTTGCTGTACTCCAGTGCCGGCCACCCGCCTCCGGTCATGGTGCTTCCCGACGGCGCGAGCCGCTTGCTCGACGATGCCTCGGTCACCCCGCTCGGCTTGCCCTTCGATCACATCCGCCCCGAGGGCAGGCAGGTCATGCCGGCGCGCGCGACGCTGTTGCTCTACACCGACGGCCTGGTGGAGCGTCGGCGCGAGTCCTTGGACAAGGGAATCGGCCGGGCCGTCGACGTGCTCGAAAGCCACTCCGCGACAGGGCTCGACGACCTGGCAGACGAGATCATGACGCAGTTGGCGCCCATCCAGGGATACCAGGACGACGTCGCGCTCATGCTGTACCGCCAACCGGCGCCGCTGGAGATCGAATTCAGCGCCGACCCCGCTGAGTTGGCCGGTACACGCAGCGCGCTGCGGAAGTGGTTGGTGCGGGCGGGCGTGGATCCGAGCCAGACGCTCGACGTGCTGATCGCCACGGGGGAGGCGCTTGCCAATGCGATCGAGCACGGACACCGTGACCGTCCCGGGGGGACGGTACGTCTGCGCGCGACCGTGCTGGCGAACCGACTTCACCTGACCATCGCCGATACCGGGGTGTGGAAAGTGCCCCACGTCGATCCCGCGTCTCATCGCGGGCGCGGAATCGCGCTGATGCGGGCGTTGATGCACGACGTCACGATCGAGACAGGCGATTCTGGTACGACGATCGACCTGCACGCCAGGATCGCGTGATGCCCACACCGCTCACCGTGCGCACCGACCGCCGGGTCGACGGCACCATGGTGCTGAGCGCAGCCGGCGAACTCGACCTGAGCAACATCGACGCGTTCACCGACGCCATCGCCGCCACCGTCGGCAGGCGAAGCCAGGAGACGGCGCGACTGACCATCGATTTGTCCGCGGTCGAATACCTCGACAGCGGGGCGATCAACGCGCTGTTCGAGCACGCCCCGCAGATTCGCACGATCGTCGCCAATCCGATCCTGATGCCGGTACTGACGATCAGCGGGCTGACATCGGTTGCCGAAGTGCAAGCGGCAGAGGGTGACTGAACGGGCCAGCCGGTCTCACGGCAGCACCGTGCGCATCAACATGACGTTGTAGGCCGACCACAGCGACAGGTTGAAGTACAGCTCTTTGCCGGTCGACCACGGATGCAGGAACGGCGCGTAGATGCCGCCGGGGACATCCCAGGACCGCACCAACAACTGCTCGGGGCCATACGGTCCCTGGGGGGCCGGCGCCATCCTGGCCACCACGTCGTTGGCGCCGTTGCAGTACAGCACCACGTACTGCTTGAGGTAGGTGTTGTACTGGGCCGACATTTCGCCGACCGGGCCGGGGATCACCACCGTCGCCGCTCCCGGATCCTTTGGCACCCAGGCGTTCTGATCGACGTTCCAGTACTCGTAGCGGTTGAGATCGGGCACCGCGCCCTGCGGGATGCGCGCGATGTACGCCGCGCCCCCTCGGCCCGCCGGCGTGCCGAACGTATACAGGTACGGATCGCCAGGACCCGGCTTCAGGAACGCACCTTGCTGGAAGTTCTCGTTGCCGCGCACGTACCGCGCATCGGGGACGTCGCCTTCGCGCGCGGCGCGCACCGTGCCGGGGTAGACGCCCCAGTGCTCACCGTTGTCCGGGGAGACCGCGACCGCCGAGAAGTTGGTCGTCCAGCGCCCGTCGGCATCCCAGCTCTTGATCGACATGAAGTTCACGAACTGATTGCCGCCCACGGCGACACCGGCGGTGGGAATGATGCCTTTCTCATTCGGCGCCCACTTGGTGCTGTTGATGATCTGCTTGGACAGGCCGGGCGCCCACAGCGGGGAACCGGAGTAACGGTTGGCGAGGGCGCCGTCGGGCACGGCGACCGTCTTCGACAGCGCTCCGTCCTGCGTGCGCAACAGCGCGTTGTAGCGCCACTGCTTTCCGCGCACGCTGCAGTAGCCGTACGTGTCGCCGAACGCCATCAGAACCTGGCGATTACCGGGATCGCCGTTGTCCCACATGATCCCGAGGTCGGTGCCGGTGATCGCGAACCGCCCGATGGTGTTGTTCGGGCTCTCGGGCCCGGTGACCCACCCGACCAACGTCGTGCCCGGCGGCGCGGGTGGGGGAGGCGGCTCGGGAGCGGCAGCGGGAACCTGTTGTGCGACAGGCTGGTCCGCTGAGGGTTGGGGTGGCGTGGAGCGTGCGGCGGCCTGTTGGTCCACGGTCGCCGACTGCGGCGTAAGCGACTGGAGGATTTCGGCGGGCAGTCGGCCGAGGCGCGGCAGCGGGGCCTCGTCGTTGGTGTTGCGAGGCCGGTGGCCGACCGGCGGGCCGCCCGGCAGCGCCGGCGTCGCTTCGGAGTTCGGAGCAGCGGGCGGTTGTGCGGCCGCCGCGGCGCCGGTGCACGGTTCGGCCCAGGCCGCGGGGGCGACGCCGAGTACGGCGCTCAGTGCGATCACGGTTGCGGACGCCACCGACAACGAGGCGATGCGCGGAGGCGGCGACATGTCACACCTTTCGGAGGCGGACGCCCGACGAGGCGTCATCGATGGCGGATGTGACATTAGTGACGAAAGTGACTCATGTGATCTTGATGCACGGATAGGTATTCACCTGTGACCGTGTCGCAACCTCGTCAACCCAACTGATTTGTGAGTGATTGCGTTCGCCAGCCGATCGTTTTCACTCACAAGTCGCGGTGTGTCGATTCTCGGTGCCGGGGTATCAAAACCGGCATGACCTCCCCGGCCAAAGCGCAAACCGGCGAGCCCGACGAGATGACCGGCGGCAAGCTCAAACGCAAGATCACCGGGCCGCTGCTGTTCCTGTTCATCCTCGGCGACGTGCTCGGCGCCGGTATCTACGCGCTGATGGGCGTGCTTGCGGGCGACGTGGGCGGTGCGCTGTGGGCACCGCTTCTGCTGGCTCTGCTGCTGGCGCTGCTCACCGCCGGCTCCTACGCCGAACTGGTGACCAAGTATCCGAAGGCGGGCGGCGCGGCGGTATTCGCCGAGCGGGCGTTCGGTCGACCGGTGGTGTCGTTCCTGGTGGGCTTCTGCATGCTCGCCGCGGGGGTGACCAGCGCGGCGGGTCTGTCTCTCGCCTTCGCCGGTGACTATCTCACGACGTTCATCGATGTTCCGGCCATACCGGCGGCCATCGTTTTCCTGGCGCTGATCGGGTGCCTCAACGCGCGGGGCATCAGCGAGTCGGTCAAGAGCAACGTCGTGATGACGGTGATCGAGCTGACCGGTCTGCTGATCGTGGTCATCGCGGTGTCGCTGATGGTCGGCGACGGCCGCGGCGATCTGGGCCGCGTCACCGAGTTCCCCGAGGGCGCCACGCCCGCGCTGGCCATCCTCAGCGGAGCGATCGTCGCGTACTACTCGTTCGTCGGCTTCGAGACATCGGCGAACGTGGCCGAGGAGATCCGCAATCCGAGCAAGGTGTATCCCACGGCGCTGTTCGGCGCCCTCATCACCGCGGGCGTGCTCTACGCGCTTGTGGGGGTGGCGAGCGCGGTCGCCCTGCCCGCCGAGGACCTCGCGAAGTCCTCCGGTCCGTTGCTCGACGTGGTCGCGGCGGCCGACGTCGGGATTCCTGACTGGGTCTTCAGCGCGATCGCGCTCGTCGCCGTCGCCAACGGCGCGCTGCTGACGATGATCATGGCCAGCAGGCTCACATACGGCATGGCCGAGCACGGCCTGCTGCCCAGCGTGCTCGGCCGCGTACTTCCGAAAAGGCGCACACCGTGGACGGCGATCATCGCGACAACCGCGGTCGCCATGGTGCTGAGCCTGCTCGGCGATCTGTCGACGCTCGCCGAGACGGTGGTGCTGCTGCTGTTGGTCGTGTTCATCTCGACGAACATCGCGGTGCTGGTGCTGCGCCGCGACCCGGTCGATCACCCGCATTTCCGAGTCTGGACGGGCGTGCCGGTGCTGGGGGTGGCGTCCTGTGTGCTGTTGCTGACCCAGCAGACCGCGAAGGTCTGGCTCTTCGCCGCGATACTGATCGCGGTGGGCGCGGTGCTGTATCTGGCGGCCCGGGCAGCGACGCGTCGCTGACGTCAGCGCTTGTGCACGGTGTCCCGCAGGAATTGGCTTTTGGCGCTTTGGGTTTCGTCGATGAGGATGGCGGCGGCCTCGGCCCGCCCGCGCGATCCACTCCGGCCACCGCTGGGCCGCGAGCGATCCAATCGTCGATGGGCATTCGGTGGGGAAGGTTCCGCACGCGATGCCCGGCGCCTTTGCGGTCGGATGCATGAATACGGCCGACCCGGGATAAAAGGTGAACGCGGCATGCGACGGTGGTTTACGTTCGCGCCGGTGATTGCAGTTCGAAAGGGGGGACGAACAATGGTCGGGCTATCGGCTCATCTCAGAGGCGCCCGTCGCACGGGGCCCGCGGCCAAAGCGATCATGCGATCGTCGGTCGTACTGGCGGCGGTGTGTGTGCTGTTCGGCTTCGGCGGGGGACAGGCTGCGGCGTTCCCGGGAGGCGATGCGGCCGGCGCCTTGACGATCGGCGGGCTGAACCGCACCTACACGGTGCATTCCCCGCCCGGCCTCGACCGCCCCGCCGGGCTCGTCCTCAACCTGCACGGCGCCGGGATGACCGGACCGGCGCAGGCCGGAGCAACCAACTACAACGCGATCGCCGATCAGTACGGGTTCGTCGTCGCGTATCCCGACGGGGTCGATATGAGCTGGGCCGACGGCCGCGGCGCCGCACTGCCGGACCGCCAGGGCGTCGACGACGTCGGGTTCCTGGTCGCGCTCGCCGAGCGGCTGCGCGAGGAGTACGGCGTCGACCCCGGCCACGTCTTCGTGACCGGGACATCGGCGGGCGGCTTCATGGCCTCGCGGCTGGCATGTGACCGTGCCGACGTCTTCGCCGCCGCGGCACCGATCGCGGGCACCCTCGCGTCGGGTTTCCCCTGCGCACCGTCGCAGCCGGTGTCGGTGTTGGCGGTGCACGGAACGGCCGATCCGGTGGTGCCGTTCGCCGGTGGCCCGATGGTCGGCCGCGGCGGGCCCAGCGACATCGTCGCGCCCGCGGTGATGGCGCAGCGCTGGCGTGAGCTCGACGGCTGCCCGGCACCGGTCGAGGAGGTGCAGGGCGGCGTCCACCGGTTCGTGGCCGCCGGGTGTGCCGGCGGAACCGAGGTGGTGTTCGTCCAGATCGACGGCGGAGGTCACGTCTGGCCCGGCGGTTTGTTCGCCCCGTTCGACGCCTCCCAGTCCAGTGGGCAGTTCTTCGCGACCCACGGTAGGTGAGCCGCCGCTTCTGCCTACGGTGGGTGTGACGGCACACTGGAGCCGGCGCGAAACGAACAGGAGATCGCAATGAGCGACGACGTCCCGGGTATCACCGGCATCCACCACATCTCCATCACGGTGACCGATCTCGAGGCCAGCCTTGCGTGGTATCAACGGCTGCTCGGGGCGGATCGGTTGCCGATGAAGTTCCCCCACTACGAACGGGAGGACACCGGATACGGTGAGCTGCTGATCGACCCGCGCTCCGGTGTCGTGATCGGATTGCACACCAACATCGGCAACGACGGAAACCGATTCGACGAAGCCCGAACCGGTTTGGACCACGTCGCGTTGAACGTGGCGTCACGAGACGAATTGGACGCGTGGACGCGACGGCTCGACGAACTCGGCATCGAACACTCCGGTGTCCGCGCGGCCGACGAGCCGTTTCCCTTTGCGACCGTGGTGTTCCGCGACCCCGACAACATTCAGCTCGAGCTGTTCACGCTCGGCTGAGCAGGCTCGGCTGAGCAGGCTCGGCCGGGAAAGTCGCTCGTCGCACACGACTGCGGCCTAGGCTGCGGCCATGTCATACGACCGCGCCGCGCTCGTCGCGGGCAGCATCCGATTCGCGTCCGGTGTGTCGTTTCTGGTCGACCCCCTTCGGGCCAACCGGCTGTGGGGCGATCCGGATGAGCCGGCGCCGACGACGCAGCTGCTGCTGCGCTCGATGGGGTACCGCGACGCGCTCATCGGCGGTCTGCTGCTGGCATCGGCACTGCGGGGCCGCGACACCCGAGGATGGTTTCTGGCCTCGGGCGGCGCCGACGCCGCCGATCTGCTGGGCGGCTCGAGTGTGCACCACGAGATGAGACGCTCCCAGCGGGTCATCGGACTCGGCGGCGCGATCATCGGCATCGGCGTCGGGTTGTGGGGCGCACTGCGCCGGCCCCAGCGTGCGGAGGACTGACCTCAGCGGGTCAACAGCAGGCAGCCGGCGATCGGCCCGCCGCCCGCCGCGGCGACCGCCACCTCGGGCCGGCGCGACACCTGCCGGTCACCGGCCTGCCCGCGCAGCTGAAGGCACGCTTCGTGCAGCAGCCAATAGCCGTGCATCCGCCCAGCCGAGAGCTGTCCACCGTAGGTGTTGAGCGGCAACTCGCCGTCGAGCGCGATGCGCGTCGCGCCTTCGATGAACGGACCCGCCTCGCCGTCCGCGCAGAAACCCAGCGCCTCCAGCCATGCGAACGTCAGAAAGGTGAAGCCGTCGTAGAGCTCGGCGAGGTCGACGTCGGATGGCGTCAGATCAGTGCGCGACCACATCTCGGCGGCCGCGTCGGTCGACGCCATCTTCGGAAAATCGTCGCGGTGAAACCAGCCTCCCGAACCATAAGCGCCGCCAACGGCTTCCACCGCCACCGGTGGTTGGGGGCAGTCTCGTGCGTACTCGGCCTGCGAGATCACGAACGCGACCGAGCCGTCGATGGGCACGTCGCAGTCAAACAGCCCGAACGGTGTGGACACCGGCCGCGCCGCCAAGTAGTCCGCCATGGTCATCGGGTCCCGGTAGGCGGCAAGGGGATTCAGCCCGGCATTGCGTCTGCTGTTGATCGCCAGCCAGCCCAACTGCTCCTTGGTCGTTCCGTACAGATCCATATGCCGACGGCAGTGCATGGCCAGCCAGTTGGCCGCGGAGTAGGCGTGTGCGGCCAGCAGTTCGTCGATGTCGCCGAACGGCGCGAGCTTGCGCGGGGACCCGGGGGCGCGGGGTTCGATCGGCGGATTAGCCAGCGGGTTGGGCCCGGAGGTGGGCGGCGCCTGCGTCATAGTTCCGCCGAGCATCTGCACGGTCCGGTACACCAGCACGTGCCGCGCGCGCCGCTCGGAGACCGCCACCATCGCCGACATCACCGGGGTCAACACGCCGCCGGTGGGGAAACCGTAGCCCTGGTCGACAGCCGGACCACCCAGTGCGGCAACGACTTCGACCAGCGGCGTGTCCCCGAAGGTGACGATGCCGTCGATGTCATCCGGCGTGAGCCCGGCATCGGCGACCGCGGCGCGCACCGCCTCCATCGTCAGATCGATCCCGGGGATTCCGGTGCGGCGCCCGATGCGGGAGATGCCGAGCCCGCTGATGATCGCGTCCTTCTCGAACGTGCTCAACCGGCCACCGCCTCGCCTTCGTGTCCTTCGGGAGTTCCCCTCATGCGGAGGTCCCTGTGATGATGCCCGCTGCAGACTGTACTTTCCTAGACGTGTCCGACGACGTGTCACCTGCCTCCGCGGCCAGAATGGTGCCGGCTCTCGATGAGCACAACCGGGCCTTCTGGACCGGGGGACGAGATGGCCGACTGCTGATCACCCGTTGTGAGCGTTGCCATTTGTGGGTGTCACCTCCAGCCGGGGACTGTCCCGAATGCGGCGGACGACTTCGCCCACAACCGGTATCGGGACTCGGCACGGTGTTCACCTACACCGTCAACCACCAGCCGTTCAACCCGGCTGTCACGGTGCCGTACGTCATTGCGATCGTCGAACTCGATGAGCAGCCCGGCCTGCGCATCGCGGCCAATATCGTGGACTGTCAACCGGATTCGGTGCACGTCGGTCTTCCGGTCGCGGTGCGCTTCGAGCGTCAGGATCTCGACGGCGAGATCGCATTCGCACCCGTATTCGCGCCGCGCTGACGCGATTCAGGCGCCACGCTTGAGGTGACGCACCGTTGCGGGCGGGGCCGGAGAACGGCGTCGCCGACGCGGCGCGGGCGTCTCGACCTCCACACCGTCGGCGCCCGGTTCGAGCACCTGCTCGCGGAGTCTGCGAAGGGCCTGCGCGAGCAGACGCGACACGTGCATCTGCGAATAACCCATCCGTTCGGCGATCTGGGTCTGGGTCATGCTCTCGAAGAACCGCAGGAGCAGCACGGTCCTTTCGCGCTCGGGAAGCGCGGCGATCAGCGGCCGTACTGTCTCGATTTCTACCACCTTGTCGATGTTCGGGTCGACGTCGCCGAGGGTGTCACCGACCGACCGGAACTCGTCGTCGGCCGAGGCCTGAACGTCGGTGGACAGCGTGGAGTAATTGCTGCTGGCGATCGTCGCTTCCATCACCGCTTCGCGCTCGATACCGAGGTGTCCGGCGACTTCGGACGGTGTCGGCGCGCGCCCGATCTGCTGCGACAACTCCGCACGCGCCTTCACCAGCTGCCCTTGGAGGTCTTTGAGCCTGCGCGGAACCTTGACCGCCCAGCCGTAGTCCCGGAAGTGGCGGCGTACTTCGCCCATGATGGTCGGGATCGCAAAGGACAGGAAGTCGGCGCCGTTGTCGGGGTCGAAGCGGTTGACCGCGTTGACCAGGCCGACCCGCGCGGCCTGCACCAGGTCGTCGATCGGCTCACCGCGGTTGCGGTAGCGGCGAGCGACATGGTCGGCCAGTGGCAATGTTCGGTCGACGATCGCCTCGCGCTGGCGACGGTAGGGAAGTGATCCTTGGTCCAGCGCTTTGAGGCGGCGGAACATCTGGGTCACGTCTGCGTATTCAGAATTCGCCTCGGACACCACACAGGCTCCTCACTCCCGACCCTGCCGTATGGATCACACGGCTCGGATCTGAACCTGTGGCTGCTGCGGTTTACCCTCTCGGACGGGTGGTCAAAACATCGCCCGGCGGGACCCTTGTCCCAGGGTAGCCGTCGCCGGGCGCTGCCGTGGTCAACCGGCGAACTCGCGCGCCTTCCTGGTCGTGCCGACGGGCATGGCGTGTTTGCCATAGGGCCGCTGCTGCCTGCCGAGCCGCGCCGGTGCCGAGACCAACGGGCTGTCCCAGATCGCGCCCGTGAACACCGCGGCGCCCAGCGCCGTCAAACCTGCCATCGCCACCAACGTGTCGGGGTCCATGCCTTCGTGGTTACCCACCGACGGCCGTTACCACGCCCGCCGCCGCCGAAAAAGTTTGCTCGCGCGTCAGCGGGCTCGCCGGGCGAGCAGCTCGGTCTGGTGGATGATGAGGCTCTTTCCGCAGACCGTGATCCAGCCGCGCTGGACGAACTCCGACAACACCTTGTTGACCGATTCCCGTGACGCGCCGACCAATTGGGCGATTTCGGCTTGGGTGAGGCCGTGGTCGAGGCGCAGTTGCCGATCTTGTCGGACACCGAAACGCTGCGCGAGGTGGAGAAGCTGTTTGGCGATCCGGCCGGGAACGTCGGTGAAGTTGAGGTCGGTGATCAGGTCTTCGGCGCGCTGTAGGTTGCGCGCCAACACGCGCATCAGCTGCTCGGTGATGTGCGGGTTGCCGTCGATGCAATCGTGCAACGCATCACGGTCGATGACCGCGACGAGCACCGCGGTGAGCGCCGTGGCGGAACCGGTCCGGGGCCCGCAATCGAACATCGACTCGGCGCCGAAGATCTCCGAGGGGCCGAGGACGGCGAGCAGTTTCTCGGGGAACTCCGCCGACCGCCAGCCGATCTTGACCTTGCCGTCGACGACGATGTAGAGGCGCTCATCGGTTTGGCCTTCGGGGTATATGCACTCGCCCGGCCCGAAGCGGGCGTAGGCGAATCGGTTGAGCAACGCCCTCATATCGGCGGGCGCCAGCCCCCGCATGATGGCCGAGCGGTACGGCACGGCTTCACTGTCACGATTCACGCCCGTTTCGGCCGTGGCGCCGGCGACCATCAGCATGCCCACTCCCAACCCCGTCGGTGCGGGGCTACCCGGCCGTGACCGGGGTAAACGCTAACCGCGTAGGCGAGATCGGACTACGCATCCGCGCGCGACGGCCGGGCATGCACGTGGCGAAGCGCGGCCGGCACCCACGGTTACTGGCGCGCAGAGTTCTCGACGATGATCTCGCGGGCCGTCTCGTAGAACGCGCTGATGAGCGTGGAGAAGGACAACTCGAACGGATAGATCATGTGCACGTCGAGCGACTCGAGGCGCCACTCGGGTAACACCGAAACGAGGGTGCCCTCGCGCAGCTCGTTGGTGCAGATGATCTGGGTGGGCATCGCACCGATCCCGAGGCCCTGCATGATGTACTGCTTGCACACCTGAAAGTTGTTGGCGCGCGCCCGGACTGGTGGCGTCAGCTCGTGCTGGCGGGCGTCCGCGGTGACCGTCAGCTTGCGGGGCCCCCCGAAGCCGAAGTCGATGAACGAAATCGTGTTCAACTGCGTGGGCTCGCGGACCGGTTCGGGCAGCCGGGCAAGAAAATCAGGTGACGCGCACAAGAACAGCTCGAGGTCGAACACCTTGCGCGCGATCAGCGTGGAGTCCTGTAGCGGTCCGGTGGAGAACACCACATCGAAACCGTCCCGCACCGGGTCGACCACCCGGTCGACCAGTCGGATGTCCAGCGCTGAATTCGGATAGTGCTGCAGAAACGCCGCACCGACGCGGGAGGCGTAATCGATGCCGACGAAGACCGGGATCGCCACCCGCAGTTCGCCCTGGGGCTCCTGCCTGCTGCCCTCGACGAGCGCGCGGACACCGTTGGCTTCGGCCAGGATGTTGACCGCGTGGGCGTACACCTGCTCGCCGAGATCGGTGACGGTGAGCTGGTGGGTGTTCTTGCGCAGCAGTTTGATGCCCAGGTCGGACTCCAGCCGGGTCAGCTTGCGGCTGACGGTGGACTTCGGCATTCCGAGCAGTGCCGCGGCCTTGGACAAGCTGCGGTTCTCCACCACCTTGCCGAAGATCAGCAGCGCGTCGACGTCGAAGGGCAGGTTTTGTTCCATTGTTTTTCGAGCACCTTCCTCAATCGCCGGCGGCGTTCCAAATATGCAACAGGGTGTTGCGCTCGCGGGTCTGTTTCGGCCATATCGGCGGCGGTACCTTCGGCCTACCGTCTTCAGCCCGACGGAGGAGAGACCGTTGAGTCGCGACAGCCTGGTGACCAAACCCGCGAGCGGACACTGGACCGACGCCTACCCCGAACTGGGTCGTGGCCCCGTGTCGCTTCAGGACTGCGTTTCCGAGGAGTTCTACGAGAAGGAACGCGAGCACGTCTTCAAGAAGACATGGCTCTACATGGGGCGTATCGAGCGCGTGCCCAAGTCCGGCAGCTACTTCACCCGCGAGCTGACGTTCCTCAACACGTCGGTGATCATCGTGCGGGGCAAGGACTCCGTCATCCGCGCCTTTCACAACGTCTGCCCGCACCGGGGCAACAAGATGCTGTGGGAGGACGACCCTTTCGCGGAGGTCGAGGGCCGCGCACCGCTGCTCTACTGCCGCTTCCACGGCTGGCGCTACAAGCTGGACGGTTCACTGCACTCGGCGACCCGCAAGGATCTGTTGCTCGACTTCGACGCGGACAGCTGCCGGGTGCCCGCCATCCAGTGCGAGGTGTGGGAGGGCTTCATCTTCATCAACCTCAACCCGCACAACACCGAGCCGCTGCGTGATTTTCTCGGCGAACTCGCGCACGAGATCGAGGGATATCCGTTCGCCGGACCCCATCAGGTGTACAGGCTCAAGGCCGAACTGCAATGCAACTGGAAGATCTTCCTCGACGGGTTCGCCGAGAGCTACCACGGGCCGTACCTGCACGCGTCGTCGTTCGGCGCGCTCACCGCCGAGGCCAGGGACGCGTTCGACCAACCGAATCCGTTCACCGACGCGCTGGCCTACCGGCTGAAGGGCCCGCACCGGATGTTCTCGTTCTCCGGTGAACCGTCGCGCAAGACCCCGTACTCCAAGCCGATCGAGTGCGTGTTCGAGGCCAGCGCCGCCGGCCCGTGGACAAAGAAGGCCGACCGCGGGCCGATGCCCACCGGTATCAACCCGACACGGTCGGAGAAGTACGGTTTCGACTCGTTCCAGTTCTTCCCCAATTTCGTGCTGATCTTCGGGGCGTCCGGATTCACCGTGCACACGCACTGGCCCACCGGACCGCACTCGCACATCTTCGAGACGGAGGCGTACTACCAGCCGCCGACGACCCACAAGGAGCGCCTGGGTCAGGAGCTCACGGTCACGTTCCTCAACGACATCATCCTCGAGGACGCCAGCCCGTCGGAGGGTCTGCAGGCCATGCTGAACAGCGGCGCACTCACCCACTTCACGTTCAACGACGAGGAGATCCTGCTGCGCCACTTCCACAAGGTCGTCGGTGACTACGTAGAGAATGGGGTAAAGACCGGCGAGGAACGGAAGGCAACGCGATGAATCCAGTTCTGCCACCGGAATTCTCCCACCTCGAACACCTCGTGCCCGAATGGGCCATCGAGGACGGCCACGCGCGCTACGTGAAGCGGGTCAACAGTTCCATGGAACAGATTCGGGCCTTCTACGACGAAATCTTCCCGTACGCCGAGGAGGCTCTTGCCTACGTCGACAAGTTCGACTACGCCGAGCCGCTGCCCGAGGACGTCGCCAACCTGCGCAACCTGCTCTACTCACTGATCACCGTCTCGCTCGCGGTCGAACTGTGGAACCAACCGCGAGTAAAACATTCGGCCAACACGATTCTGACGAGGGTGAGCTGAGCCACCGTGAGCCTGACCTCCGCACAACTCGACATCGTCGACCGGACTCCCCGGATCGGCAGCGAGATCAGAACCGACCTCGAGACTCTGCTGAGCGGGCGCGCCGCCGAGAAGATCAGGGACACACTCGAACAGCGCGGCGTGGTGTTCTTCCGCGGGTTGCAGATCAGCGACGAGCAGCAGGTCGCGATCGCCGCAACGCTGGGTACCGTCGTCGCCAATGAGGGCGAGGACGGGATCTACAAGATCTCCCTCGACGAGAACGTCAACCAGCGTGCTAAATACCTGAAGGGCTCGTTGTTCTGGCACTTCGACGGCTCCCTGCAGCCGTATCCGAACCTGGCCACGCTGCTGCGAGCGGTGAAACTCTCTGACACCGGGGGCGATACGGAGTTCTGCAACACCTACGCCGCGTACGACGATCTGCCGCAGTCCGACAAGGACCTCATCGCCGATCTTCGAGTCGTGCACAGCGCCGAGCGGTCTCAGTACTATGTGACACCCGAGATGAGTTACGACGAGATCGCGTTCTGGCAGAAGTCGCCGACCAAGGCGTGCCCCATCGTGTGGACGCACCAGTCCGGCCGCAAGTCGCTGCTGCTCGGCGCGACCGCCGACTACGTCGTCGGCATGCCCGTCGAACAGAGCCGCGCTCTGCTTGCGCGGCTTCGTGATTGGGCCACCCAGCCGCAATACGTCTATCGGCACGAGTGGGCGGTCGGCGACCTGCTGATCTGGGACAACACGGGCACCATGCACCGCGCCCTGCCCTACGCCGCCGACAGTGGTCGGCTCATGCACCGCACCATCCTGGCGGGTGAAGAGCCACTGAATTGAAGCTGGGCATCGCGACACCGGTCGTCACCAACGTCGCCGGGGCGGCATTGACGTGGGAGCGCGACGCGGGAGTCGAGGACATCGGGCGCGTCGCCGAAGCCGCCGACAGGCTCGGCTATCACCACCTGACCTGCAGCGAGCACATCGGCATCCCGGCATCGGAGGCCGGGCGGCGCGGCGCCAGGTACTGGGATCCGCTTGCCACGTTGGGATACGTGGCGGCCCGCACCGAACGGATCCGGCTCGCCACCATGACGCTGGTGCTCGGATATCACCATCCGCTGGCCATTGTGAAGCGTTACGGGACACTGGATCACGTCAGTCGCGGCCGTCTCATCCTCGGGGTTGGCGTCGGCTCGCTCAAGGAGGAGTTCGACCTCCTCGGCGCGCCGTTCGAAGATCGCGGTCCGCGCGCCGACGACGCGCTGCGCGCCCTGCGTGCCGCGCTGACCAGCAATGAACCCTCCTACGACGGCGAGTACTACTCGTTCGGCGGCCTGATCGTCGACCCGTGCGCACTGCAGCCCCATATGCCGATCTGGGTGGGCGGCCGGACCAAGCGGTCGCTGCGGCGCGCACTCACACTCGCCGAAGGTTGGGCGCCGTTCGGTATCTCGGTCGCGACCGCGGGGGACTGGCTCAAGGCGCGCGAGGTGCCGCCCGGCTTCGAGGTCGTGCTGGCCGCCGACCGTCCGCTCGACCCTGTCGACAACCCCGAGGCGACGCGGGAAGCCTTGCGCGCGATGGCAGCCGCGGGCACGACGACCGTGTCCGCGCGATTCGTCCACCGCTCGCTCGAGCACTACCTCGAGCAGATCCACGCACTCGCGGAACTGCACAGCGAAGACAACGGGAGGTGACATGACGCAAGACACCGCGGGCCATCCGCTGCTGATGCCGCTGACCGCCGACGAATGGGGCGAGGACGAGTACGGCGCCGTCGGCGCGCTGATGGGGGTTCCAGGCGACGACGTTCCACGGGCCGGCTCGGGGGAGCCCAGGGATCCGCTCAACTTCGACATCATCGGGGTGCTGGCTCGGCACCCGAAGATGGCACAGAAGTTCCTCGGCTACAACGCGTTTCTGCTACAGCGGGGCGAGCTGCCGCTGCGGCTGCGCGAGCTGGCGGTGTTGCGGCTCGCGCATGCGCGGCGCTCGTCGTTCTTCTGGGGTGAGCACGTCAAGATCGCCAAGAGTGGCGGCCTCTCGGATGACGAGATAGCCCGGATCGCCCGCGGTAACGCCGAGTTCGACGGAGTGGACCGCCTGGTGCTCGAGACGACCGACGAGTTGCTCGCCCGCGGCCGGGCCACACCCGACGCGTGGCGCCGTCTCGTCGACGAACTCGGCACCCACCAGGCGATGGAGCTGATCTTCGTCGTCGGCACCTACGCGATGCTCGCGATGGCCTGCGACACCTGGCAGCTCGCCCCGCCGCCCGGCAGCGCGACGCTTCCGGACTAGAACTCCTCGGCTTCGGGTGCCGGTTCGCTGTCAGCGCGCCGGGCCCGGCGCCAGCTGCGCACACCCCGGTGCGCGGCGAACGCACCCACGATCCCGGTGGCACACCACACTGCGATCGCGACATAGGTCAGCGGCGAATTCAGATCCGAAATCGAGGCCCCCAGCGCCGTGTACACGAACGCGCGGGGAACAGACCCGATGAATGCGCCGACGGCCATCTGCCACAACGGGACTCCGAACGCACCGAAGGCGTAGGACGCGAGCGCATCGGAGATGCCGGGAACGAAACGCTGGCCGACGACGGCCCACAGCCCGCCCCGCGCGATGAGAGCGTCGAGACGCGTCGCACGCTCCTCACCCAGGAGTGCCCGCGCGCTGTCGCGTCCGGCCCGCCTGCCGAGCAGGCTGGTGACGCACGCGGTGGTGACCGTCGCGCCGAGGGTGGCGAACGTGCCGACGACCGGACCGAACAGCACCCCGCTGGCGGCGGCGAGGATCGGTCCGGGCACGAACACCGCGCCGAGCAGTCCCGACACCACGACATAGACCAGCGGTGCGACGGGGCCGGTGGAGGCCACGGTGCGGCGGACGTGGTCGACGTCGATCACACCGGTGACGGCGACCAGGTAGAACAACCCGAGCAGGAACGCCGCGAACAGCACGAGTCGGAGGATGTGCCACCGGCGGGTGACGGGGCGGTCGCTGAGGGTCATGTCCAGGCAATCTTGCCGTACTCGCTGGACGCCCCTTCCCCGACCGGCGACGTGGATGTACCATTTGGTACATGATTACCGAGTGTGGTGCCGAGATCGACGCACCCGCCGCCGCCGTGTGGGAGGTGTTCAGCGATGTCGAGCGCTGGCCGGAGTGGACCGCCTCGGTAACTCGGCTCGTGGCGCTCGACGATCGAGATCTGGTCGTGGGCAACCGGTTCGAGATCAAGCAACCCCGCATGCCGAAGTTGGTGTGGGAGGTCACCGAGGTGACGCCACCCACGTCGTGGACGTGGGTGCAGCGCTCACCCGGCGGGCTCACGGTGGCTCGCCACGACGTCACCCCCGTGCGCGCTTCGCCGCCGCGGACTCGGATCCACCAACGGCTCGAACAGCGCGGCCCGGTCGGGGCGGTGGTCGGACTCCTGATGCGCTCGATGACCCAGCGCTATCTGGAGCTCGAGGCCGAGGGTCTGAAGGCGCGCTGCGAGCAGTTGCATCGGCTCGATGGCCCGGCCTCCTGATCTTCAGCGTCGCCAGGAACTGCTGGACGGGGTCGTCGCGGAGGTCTCGCGCAACGGCATCGGCGACCGGTCGTTGCGCGATCTCGCGGCGGCGGTCGGCACCAGCCATCGCATGCTGCTACACCACTTCGGATCTCGCGACGAGCTGCTGCTGGCGATCGTCGGCGAGGTCGAGCAACGCCAGATGGCGATGGCAAGTGAGTTGCCCGCGGATCCGGCCGAGGCCGTCGCTGCGATGTGGGCGAACCTGCGGCGCCCGGAGCTGCGACCGTTCGAGCGGCTGTTCTTCGAGTGCTACGCCCGCGGAGTGCAGGGTGAGCAACCGTTCGCCCGGATGCTGCCCACCGCGGTCGAGGACTGGCTGGCGCACGATCCGAGTGGCACGGCCGACCCGGCGATGATGCGCCTCGGCCTCGCGGTGGCGCGCGGCCTGCTGCTGGACCTGGTCGCCACGGAGGACCTTGACGGTGTCGACACCGCCGCCGCGGCGTTCGCCGACCTGATCCGCCGTCGGTGAAGTTCAGTCTTGACTGCTTCGGCGCTCGCCGATGAACGCGAGCAGCCGGGGGTCCTCGGAGGTGAACACGTCGACCTCTTCGCCGCCGTCGCAGCTCAGCAGCGCGACGGTCACGCTGCCTTCGCGTCGCATCCGGACCTCCCAGACGGCGCCCGAATCCTGCCATCGCTGCAGATCCGCCACCCGGTCCTCCGCCATGCCCCTACCATCTCACCGCATGGGTGGCCGGCCAAGCGTCGAGGTGGCACGCGTCTATGACCCGCCCGGTGACGACGACGGCACCCGGGTTCTGGTGGATCGGCTGTGGCCGCGAGGATTCCGCAAGGACGATCCGCGGGCCGGTCGGTGGCTGCGGGCGGTGGCGCCGTCGACCGAACTGCGGCGCTGGTATTCGCACCGGCCGGAACGGTTCGACGAGTTCGTCGCCCGCTACACGGCCGAACTGGAAACCGGGGACGGCCTCCAGGCGCTCGATGAACTCCGCAGCCTGCTCGCCCAAGGGCCGGTGGTGTTGGTGACCGCCACCCGCGACGTGGAGGCCAGCCACGCCGCGGTCCTTCGAGACCTGCTGACCCGAGCGGCGTGAGACGATCGGCGCATGCCGTCGAAACAGTCGCGATGACCGTCGTTCTCGCCATCCGCTGCGCCGACGGCGTCGCGATGGCCTCCGATTCGCAGATCACCGATCCCGAGCGCGGCCTGAGCTACCCGGCCCAAAAGCTCCACCCTCTCGGCAAGTACGCCGCGTGGGGCGGTAGCGGGTCGCGCGCGGTGCTCTACGACCTCGAGCAGATCTTCACCAACGAACCGGACGCGATCGTCGAAGCCCCCGACATCGGCCACGCCCTTCAGGGCCGCGTGCTGCCCGTGCTCAAACACCACTACGAGAACTTCATCGAAGACGTGCCGGAGGGTAAGCCGGGCGCCACTCCGGCGACCTACGTACTGGCGGCGGGCTACGCGAACGGCGAGCCGTTCATCGTCGACATCGATCCGCACGGGCTGATCGGGCACTACGAGGAGATCGGCTTCCACGCGGTGGGCAGCGGGTCTCCGATGGCCCAACAGGCCCATGCGCTTCTGGCGCACTTCGAGATGGGTGAACGCAGCGTCGACTACGGCGTGGTGGCCGCGCTGCGGGTGCTCGACGCGCTGGATGCGTCGTCGCCCAGCGTCGGTGGGCCCATGGACATCTGCCGAATCACCCCCGACGGCGCCCATCATCTCGACGAAGAAGCGGTCGCCGAGGTACGACGCACTGTGCACCGGTGGACCGAACTCGAAGGGCGGGCCCTCGACGACCTGTTCCGCTGAGTGCCGCAGGTAGAGGAAGGTAAGTCTTGCCTTAGTCGGTCCGGTAGGCTCGGCGGGCGATGACCGAGATCGACGATGCACCCTCGCCCGTACTTCCGCGGGAGCTGACCGACATCTCCGACGCGGTACGTGAGGTCGCGGCGCCGCCCACGCCGGTGCTCGCCGAGCCATACCTCATTCGGCTGGCCGACCCGGACGCGGACGCGGAGATGATCTCGGAGTGGATGAACCGCCCGCATCTGGTGGAGGCGTGGGAATACGACTGGCCGCCGCAGCGGTGGCACCGGTACCTGACCGCGCAGTTGGCGGGCGAATACTCCAGGCCGTTCGTCGGCTTTTTCCGGGGGCAACCGTTCGTCTACATCGAGTTGTACCGGGCCGCCAAGGATTCGATCGCACCGCGCTACGACGCCGACCCCCATGACATCGGGATGCACGCGGCGATCGCGGAGTTGCGCTTCGTCAACCGCGGTATCGCGCCGATCCTGTTGCCGCGGTTGACCGCCAACATCTTCGAGCTCGACCCGCAGTGCCGCCGCATCATGTTCGACCCGGACCACCGGAACAAGGGCGCGCGCGACGTCTGCGAACACGCCGGCTGCGAGTTCCTGGGGGAGCACGACATGTCGAACCGGCGTATGGCGCTGTACGCACTGCCGCGCACACCCGCCGACGCGCCGTAGCCCAGCGCCATCAGGGCAGCTGGTTGAACTCCGCGTAACCGTCGTGGTCGGGCTTCATCCCGGCCGCGACCAGCTCCCACAGCACCTCGTCGGTGCCCCCGCCGACCCGGGCCAGTTTCATGTCGCGCCACCATCTTCCGAGCGGAGTCTCCTCGACGAGATAGCCGGACCCGCCGAAGAGGTGCATGCACTCGTTCATCACCTCTTCGCCGAGGCGCGCGGCGTTGACCTTCATCGCGGCGGCGGTACGGAGGTCGAGCCTTCCGGTCGCGGCGATCCCGTCGAGCGCGAAGCGCAGCATGTCCACGCGTGCCTGCAAATCGGCCATCCGCAGCCGCAGCGCCTGATGCTCCCACAGGCTGTTACCGAACTGCTTGCGAACCATCATGCGCGCCTGGGTGATTCCGATGACCCGCTGCGCCGACGTCGACACCAGGCCGGCCACCGACATCCGCTCCTGAGCCAACCCCCAGGAGATGGCGGCCAGCCCGATGCCCGCGCGCGCGACCAGAGCCTCGGCGGGCACCCAGGTGTCGATGTGCACGGCGGCGGTGTCGAGGGGGCCTGCGCCGACCTTGCGGTACGGCGTCTGGATCTCACACTGCGCGAGCGGGACGGCGATCACCACGACACTGCCGTGCTTGCTGTCCGGATCGTGGTCGACGCTGCGGGCCACGCACATGACGTGGTCGGCGATGGGGGACAGCGAGACGAACTTCTTGACGCCCTTGACTGCGAAACCATCACGCACAGAACGCACTTCGGTGCCCACGATCTGCAGGTCGGATCCGCCGGACTGCTCGGAGGCGCCGATGCACAGCACGGTCTCACCGCGGATCGCCTGCTCCGCGATCTCCTTCAGGTAATCCGACTTGCCGAAGCGGCGCAGGATCGCGATCGCCGAGTCGTGCAGACCCACACCAACCCCGATACCGGCCGAGCCCAGCCCACCCAGCTTGCGAGCGAGCTCGATGACCTTCGCGACGTCGGGGTGCTGTTGTCCGGGTGGCCACTTGCCGGCGAACACCCCGGACTCGCCGAGGTACTCGATGAGTTTCCGCGGGAATCGTTCCGTCTCTTCGGCTTCGGCCGTCCAGGCGGTGACGCGGTCGTCGAACACCCGCTCGAGCAGGTCGCGGTAGTCCTCGATCGGCGGTGCGTCCGGCGCTTCGGCAGTGGCCGTCATCGGCTTGCTCCCTCCAATGTGCGCTTGACTTCGAGCCGGCGCAGCTTGCCCGACGAGGTGCGGGGCAGCGCACCGGGTTTGAGGAACACCACGTCGGCGGGCACCACGCCGCAGTGCGATGCGACACGGGCCACGATCTGGCTCCGGGCGCTGGGTTCGTCCTCGCCCTTGAACTCCGCGGCGATCACCAACCCGGGCCGCGCCGAGGACTCGCCGGTTCCGACGGCCACCACACAACCGTCACGGACACCGTCGATCTCGCCTGCGATGCGCTCGATCTCATTGGGGAACACGTTGCGACCCGCCACCGTGATGAGTTCCTTGGCCCGGCCGCAGACGACCAGTCCGTCGTCGGTGAGATAGCCCAGATCGCCGGTGGGCAGCCATGCGTTCCGGTCGATCGGGGCCTCGCCGACGTATCCGGTCATCAGCGACGTGCCGCGGACCTCGACCTCACCGACCTCGCGACCGGTCACCTCGGTGGTGTGCTCGGCGTCGGTGTTGATGCGGATCTCCATACCGGGGATCGCATGGCCGAGCACGGCAAAGCGGCGGTTGGTCTCGCTACCGTCGGTGATCACCTGGACATCGTCGACGCGAAGCCCGGTGAAGGGCACGGGAACGCTCACCGCACAAGTGGATTCGGCCAACCCGTAGGACGGGGCCAGCGAGTTCGGGTTGAACCCGAACCGGGCCATCCCGTCGGCGAAGCGCTGATAGCCGGCGCAGTCCACCGGTTCTCCGCCGTTGAGCGTGAAACCGAGGTGGCTGAGGTCGAGGTCCTCGAGGTGGCCCGCGTACTTGCCGATCAGGTTGAAGGCCATGTTCGGCGCGGCGGTCATGGTGGCTTTGCTGTCCATCAGCCACTGAAGCCAGTTGAACGGGGACGCGGCGAATGCCGAAGTCGGGGCCTGCCACAGGTCGGCCTGGCCCAGCGTGGCGGTCAGGAGGAAGGCCAATCCCATGTCGTGGTAGATCGGCAGCCAACTGTGCAGTCGGGAGCGGCCGTTGACGTTGACCCGCTCGATGAGCCCCCGCAGATTCGCCAGCGACGCGGCCGGCGAGATCTGCGCCGTACGAGGCGTTCCCGTCGACCCCGCCGTGCCCTGCAGAATCGCGACGTCCGCGGTGTCGGGTCCGCGGAAGGTTGTGGAGCGGCGCGAGTGGCCGACTTCGAGGAGGTCGTGAACGGCGATCGCGTCGGAGTGCTTGCGCAACAACGCCAGTTCGGTGCCGTGGCTGAATACCGTCGTCACGCCGATGGAGGCGAGCCGGTCCAGCGTCGTCTGCGCCCACTGGTCGGGATCGGCGCGCCGGATCGGTCCGGGCAGGATCGACAACCCGGCGCCGGCGAAGAACGCACCCGGAATGGCGGCGATGAACTCAACGGTCGGATCGCCGATCAGGCCGACGGCGTTGGCCTCGTCGTCGGTGATCCGCTCGGCAACGTTTTCGGCCCGCGCGTGGACCTCGGGCCACGGATGATGTGCCCACTGGCCGGTTTCCGTGTCGAGGACGGCCAACTCGGTCGGCGCCCCCGACATCGCCGCCGACAGGGCTGCGGCCAGTTCGGTCACGAGTTCGTGGATGTGGCAGCCGATTTGGCCAGGATGGCCGCTTCCAGGTCGCCGACCGTGTCGCAGCTGAGCAGGTCCTCTTCGCTCAGCGCCACGCCCAGCCGATCCTCGATGGCCACCATCCCCACCGCGAACGCGACCGAGTCGAGGCCGACGTCGTCGATCAAGCGGGAGTCGCGGGTGACTCGTCGGACATCGACGTTCATGTCGTCGCGCAGGATCTCGGCCAGCGCGAGGCTGACGGCTTCTGGAGTAGACGGGTTCACGGCACGCGACGGTACTACGTCGGATCAGGTAAGGCTAGGCTTACCCCGCTGCTCGCGGACAATCTCACAGCCGCATTCCGATCCACCATCCCAACGCGGCGGCGGCGATGCCGAGGGCCAGGCTGACGACGATGTTCGCGATCGCGAGTCCGACCCGGCGGTCTGTGCCGAGTTCGAGCGTCTGCAGCATCCACGTCGAGAATGTCGTGTACGCGCCGAGGAGCGCGACACCGGCAAGCAGCGCGGTGGTGGGGCCCAGTTCGAGGCCTGCGAGCAGGCCGAGCACCAGCGCGCCGGAGATGTTGACGACGAAGATGCCCGAAGGGAACGCCCCGCTCAGCCGGTGTGACACAGTGCGGTCGACGAGGAAGCGCAGCACCGCCCCGACTCCGCCGAGGACCGCGACACCCAGCCACACCGCGACCGTCATCTCCGTGCCCATTCCGATGCCAGCCAGGCGGCCGCGAGGCCGACGACGATGCTGGCCGACGCGTATCCGGCCGCCAGCGCGAAATGCTCGCGTTCGATCATCCTGAGGATCTCGACCTGCATCGTCGAGAAGGTCGTCAGCCCGCCGCAGAACCCCGTTCCGAGCAGGGGCCGACGGTAGCTGTCGTCGGGGAGTCGGGTGGCGACGTATCCCAAGACGAACGCGCCGACGATGTTCACGGCGAATGTCGGCCACGGCCAGTGCCCGGGTTCGGGCGCGACCAGTGTCTCGATCGCGGCGCGCGCGAGGGTGCCCAGCGCGCCGCCGACGAACACGGCAAGCAGCTCGCGGCCGTCGTAACCAAGCACGAGGGTCAGTATGGCCCGGGTGGCTCATGAGACGCCGCATGACGGCAAGGAGCAGAATCGGGTTCATGGCGCCCAACCCCCGAGCCGGTCAGCCGGCGCAGCCCGAGGATCTCATCGACATCGCTTCGGTGGTGACGGCGTACTACACCCGCGAGCCCGACCCCGACAACGTCGATCAGCAGGTGGTGTTCGGCACCTCGGGGCATCGCGGTTCCAGCCTCGACGCGGCGTTCAACGAGGCGCACATCGTGGCCACCACGCAGGCGATCGTCGAGTACCGCGCCGCTCAGGGCATCACCGGTCCGCTGTTCATCGGTCGCGACACCCATGCGCTCTCCGAGCCGGCCTGGGTGTCGGCGTTGGAGGTGCTGGCCGCCAATGACGTTGTCGCGATGATTGATTCGGCCGATCGGTATACGCCGACGCCTGCGATCAGTCACGCGATCCTGACGTTCAACCGGGGTCGGGAGGGCGATCTGGCCGACGGGATCGTCGTCACGCCGTCGCACAACCCGCCACGAGACGGCGGGTTCAAGTACAACCCGCCCAACGGGGGGCCCGCGGACACCGACGCCACGGGTGCGATCGCCAAACGGGCCAACGAACTGTTGCGCGACGGGCTCAAAGGGGTCAAGCGGGTGCCGCTGGCCCGGGCGCGCCAGACCGCGCACCGCCACGACTACCTCGACGCCTATGTCGCCGATCTACCCAACGTCGTCGACCTGCACGCGATCAGCGCCGAGAAGATCCGCATCGGCGCCGACCCGCTCGGCGGCGCCAGCGTCGACTACTGGGGCGCGATCGCCGAACGCCATAACCTCGATCTCACGGTGGTCAACCCGCTCGTCGACGCGACGTGGCGGTTCATGACGTTGGACACCGACGGCAAGATCCGGATGGACTGCAGCTCGCCGAACGCAATGGCCGGCCTGCTTCGGACGATGAGTGCCAACCCCGACGCTTATCAGATCGCCACCGGAAACGACGCGGACTCCGACCGGCATGGGATCGTCACCCCCGACGGCGGGCTGCTCAACCCCAACCACTACTTGGCCGTTGCGATCGACTACCTGTTCTCGCACCGGCCGTCGTGGCCGGCGTCGACCGCGGTCGGCAAGACGGTGGTCAGTTCGTCGATCATCGACCGGGTGGTCGCCGGGCTGGGCCGCGAGCTGGTTGAGGTGCCGGTCGGGTTCAAGTGGTTCGTTGACGGATTACTCAGCGGAACAATCGGTTTCGGCGGTGAGGAAAGCGCGGGTGCGTCGTTCCTGCGCCAAGACGGGTCGGTGTGGACGACCGACAAGGACGGCATAATCCTCGCGCTGCTGGCCTCGGAGATCTTGGCGGTGACGGGTGAGACGCCGTCGCAGCGCTATGCCAAGTTGGCCGAGAAGTACGGCGCCCCAACGTATGCCCGCGTCGATGCGCCCGCAGGCCGCGAGCAGAAGGCGCGGCTGGCCAAGCTGTCGGCGGAGGAGGTCTCGGCGACCGAGCTGGCGGGCGAGCCGATCACGGCGAAGCTGACGACCGCACCGGGCAACGGCGCACCGCTGGGCGGGCTGAAGGTGACGACGGAGAACGCGTGGTTCGCGGCGCGGCCGTCGGGCACCGAGGACGTGTACAAGATCTATGCCGAGTCGTTCAAGGGGCCCGAGCACCTGGCCGAGGTGCAGGAAGCGGCGCGCGAGGTGGTCAATAGGGTCATCGGGTGAGTTCTGAACCGGAGGGCGACAGCTCGACGGGGCCCGACGCGGCGGCGGCCGACCAGGCGGAAGCCAAGCCGAAGCTCCCGCGCGAGGTCTGGCTGCTCGTCGGTGCCAACGTCGTGGTGGCGCTCGGCTACGGCGTGGTGGCGCCCGTTTTGCCGCAGTACGCGCGTCACTTCGGGGTGAGCATCAGCGCGGCGACGTTCGTCATCACGGCGTTCGCGTTGATGCGGTTGATCGCCGCGCCGCCCGCCGGGCTGCTGGTACAGCGGCTGGGGGAGCGTCGCGTCTACATCAGCGGGCTGATCATCGTCGCGCTGTCGACGGCGGCGTGCGCGTTCGCGCAGACGTACTGGCAGCTGCTGGCGTTCCGCTCGCTCGGCGGGCTGGGCTCGGCGATGTTCACGGTGTCGTCGCTGGGCCTGATGATCCGGATCTCCCCGGAGAACGCGCGCGGCCGGGTGGCGGGCCTGTTCTCGACCGGGTTCCTGGTCGGTTCAGTGGGGGGCCCGGTGTTGGGAAGCCTCACCGCGGGTTTCGGGTTGGCGGCGCCGTTCGTGATCTACGGGGCGGCGCTGCTGGTCGCGGCCGGCGTGGTGTTCGTCAGCCTGCGCGGCAGCACGCTCGCGGCTCCCGAAGAGACGGAGGGCGCGGCGGTTTCGGTGCGTCAGGTGCTGCGCCACCGGGCCTACCGGGCGGCGTTGTTCTCGAACTTCAGCACGGGCTGGGCGGCGTTCGGGTTGCGGATCGCGCTGGTGCCGCTGTTCGTGGTCGAGGGGCTCGGCTACGGGGCGGGTGCCGCGGGCCTGGCGCTGGCGACATTCGCGATCGGCAACGTCTCGGTGGTGATCCCCAGCGGCTATCTGTCCGATCGGATCGGGCGGCGCACGCTGCTGATCGTCGGGCTGACGGTGTCCGCGGTAGCGACAATTCTCGTCGGCTTCACGACGTCGCTGCCGATCTTCCTGGTCGCCGCGTACGTCACCGGTGCGGCGACGGGCATCTTCGTCTCGCCGCAGCAGGCCGCGGTGGCCGACGTCGTCGGGAACAAGGCGCGCGGCGGCACCGCGGTCGCGATCTTCCAGATGATGGCCGACCTGGGTTCGATCATCGGGTCGCTGGTGGTGGGCCAGATCGCCGAGCGCACGTCCTACGCCTGGGCGTTCGTGGTCAGTGGGGCGATCCTGGGGGTGGCGGCGCTCGGATGGGTGTTCGCGCCGGAGACAAGGGGCCGGCCCGCCGCGCACACGCCGGCGCGCGCGATCGGGCCGGAAGCCGGTGGCGAAGTCCCGTAACCAGCGATTTTGAGCGCTTCCGGCAGGTGGTGTAACTTCGATGGGCACGACTTCAGGGGCTATGGCGCAGCTGGTAGCGCACCACACTGGCAGTGTGGGGGTCAGGGGTTCGAGTCCCCTTAGCTCCACTCTGTGATGAGTCGCGTCATGGGTTACACCTGAGTCGAGTCATCGGTTACAGATTGCCCCGGCCATCGGCCGGGGTTTTTCTGTTGGTTGCGCCAGTAGTTGCGGTCGGGGTCGATGGTGTGGCTGGCGATGAGCTGGTGGCCGGTTTTGCTGATGACGGTGACAGTTTGGGTGGCCACGAGGATCAGCACGGGGGTGGCGGCGTGTTCGCGGCCGATGCCCAGGTGGTGTAGGCGGCTGCCGTGGCGCAAGGTGAGCTTGCCGAATTGGTCGACGGTGTCGTGGCGAATGCGGAAGTGTTCGGTGGCGCCGTCGGGGGTGGCTTTCGGCAGGGCGTGGTAGGCGGTTTGTGGTGTGGCGCGCGGATGGTGGGCGCGGTGGGGGCGTTCGGTGTTGTAGATCGCAGCGAAGGTGTCGAGCAGTGATTGCAGCTCGGCGATGCTCGGGGGTCGGTGGCGCCCGCGGAGCCAGAGTTTGAGGGTTCGGTGGAAGCGTTCGATCTTGCCTTGGGTTTGGGGATGGCCCGGGCGGCCGTTCTTTTGGGTGACCCCCAGGCTGGCCAGGAGTCGTTCGAAGTCGTTGTGGCCGTGCGTGAATCGCGATGTGTAGACCGATCCGTTGTCAGTCAATGTGGAGGCGGGCAGTCCGTAGGTGGCGGCGGTGGAGGTGAAGCTGGACACGACATCACCGCCGGCGATGCGCCGGTAGGCGGTGCAGGTCAACAGGTAGCGGGAGTGGTCATCGAGCCAGGACAAGATCTCGCTGTCGGTGCCGTCGGCTAGCTGCCAGTGGGTGAAGTCTGATTGCCAGCATTCGTTGGGCTGTGAGGCGGCAAAGCGGCGGTAGGAACTTTTGGGGCGCTTGCGTGGTTGTGGGGTGATCAGTCCGTGGTGGTGCAGGATGCGCCGGATCGTCGAGGTTGACGGCACGTGCAGCCCCTGCTGGCCCAGATGCCACTGCAGGGTCAGGGGTCCGGCGTCCAGACCGTCGTCGGTGAGCTGTTCACGCAGCCTCACGATGGCGATGATCACCTCGTCTGCGACCGCGCGGGGGTTGCTGACCGGTCGGCGTGACCGCGGGTCCACGGCTTCCAGACCGCCTTCTCGATAGCGCCTGAGCAGCCGGTGAATGTGTTGCCGAGACAGGCCATACGCACGGGCAGCGGCGCTGACCGTGAGGTTTCCAGAAACAACTTCTAACACCACAACACGGGCCTTGGACATGAACCACGACTGTCACCTATGACGCGACTCATCACCCGTCGTTCCAGGTGTAACCCATGACGCAACTCATGCGTCACCTATGTCGTGGTTTCACACACCCTTAGCTCCACTCGATCGAAAGCCCGCGTCGACCATCGGTTGGGGCGGGTTTCGTCGTTTCTTGGCGCTCAATGCAGGCACGCTGTTTACGCACCCCGCTGAACATGGGCGGAGCATGCCGCACTTTCTCGCGCCGGCCGTCAGGCCGCCCGATCTCCGGGGGGCGCTGGCCCGCCGGGTTCACTTGCGCCGTCGATGGGTGGCGCGGCGCTCGATTGGGTCTCGCCGGGCTGGCTGTCGTCAGCAGATTCGGACGGTGCAGCGGTGTCGTCTATCCGGCCACCGTCATCGGGTTCGGACGACGCAGCGGTGTCGTTGTCGACTATCCGGCTGCCGTCAGCAGCATCGGGTGACGTGGCGGTGTCGTCTGTCCGGCCACCATCATCGGGTTCGCGTGACGCGGCGTTGTCGTCGTCGATTGTCTGGCTGTGGGTTTCGTGTTCTTCGGGTGGGCGCAGGAGCCGTTCGGGTCGGTGGTAGTAGTTCAGCCGTGCCTGGCCGGTGTCGAGTCCGGGTGGGGGCAGCCATTCGACCTCGCAGCGCTCGTTCATCCGGGTGGTCCAGCCGCCGTCTTCGTCGACGCTGCGGTTGTCGGTTCCGCAGGCCAGGCCGAGTTCGTCGACGTTGGTGTTTCCGCCTTTGGACCAGTCGGCTTCCACGTGATGCACTTGGCAGCCGTAGGCGCCAACGGTGCAGCACGGTTTGGTGCAGCCGCCATCGCGCGCGATGAGCATGATCCGCTGCGCCGGGGTGGCGATTCGTTTGGCGCGGAACAGATCCAGGGCTGATCCGGTCGCGTCGTCGAAGACCGCCAGGTAGTGGTTGGCGTGGCCGGCCAGCCGGATCACATCGGCGATGGGCATGAGTGTGCCGCCGCCGGTGGTGCCGACCCCGGCCCGTGATTCCAATTCCCGCAGGGTGGTGCGAATGATGAGCGACACCGGCAGCCCGTTGAGCTGACCGAGCTCACCGCTCATCAAGGCGATGCGCCCGACGGCGATCATCGCGTCGTGTTGGCGCTGGGCCAGGCTGCGGTGATCGTTGTCGATCTGGGCCTGCGTCGGAGTCCCCGATGTGCAGGGTTGGGGATCGTCGAGATTGCACATCCCCGGTGCGGCGTACTTGGCGAAAATCACCTCCCACACCGCCCACGCTTCGGGTGTCAGCGTCCCAGAAATCCCAATCATCGCATCGGAGCGCTGTTTTGCCTTGGTGAGCCCGCGTTTGCGGGCGCGCTCGACCTCATCGGGCTCGGGCCCGTCCTGATCGAGCAAGAACAGCGTCAGATCGGCGCTGTCCTTGAGTTCCTTGGGGCCGAC